>JAICUC010000096.1 GCA_025936075.1 Nitrospira sp.
AGGGGAGCCTCGTCTTTTCGATGGAGAATGGTGTCATCCGCCAATAGTGCCCACATCTCCGGTTCGATGATGTCTTTCTGGCTCAAGACGACGGCGCGCGCGATCACATTATCCAATTCTCGAATGTTTCCCGGCCAGGGATAGCGGATCAAGGCATCGAGTGCGGCGGCACTCAGAGTCATGCCCGGTCGTTTTGCATCTCTCATATGTCGATCCAAAAAGAACTGGGCCAGGGCCGCGACATCTCCTGCTCGTTCGCGAAGCGGCGGCAGGGTCAGACTTACGACGTTGAGGCGGAAATAGAGGTCTTCACGGAATTGGCCCGCTCGCACAGCTTGCCGAAGATCCTTGTTCGTGGCCGCAATGATACGAATATTCACCGAGACGGTTTTGGAGCCGCCGACGCGGTGAAACTCCCGGTCTTGCAAAACACGTAACAGCTTAGCTTGCAAAGGAAGGGACATATCTCCGATTTCATCGAGAAAGACGGTTCCACCGTCGGCCATTTCCAGCTTGCCCTTCTGCTGCCGATCGGCTCCGGTGAACGCCCCTCGCTCGTGTCCGAACAGCTCATTCTCCAGCAACGTCTCCGTCAAGGCGACGCAGTTGATGACGATAAGCGGCATGGCACAACGATGGCTCCACTGATGGATCGATCGGGCGAAGAGTTCCTTGCCGGTTCCGCTTTCACCGAGGAGCAACACGCTCGCATCGGATTTGGCGGCTCGTTGTGCCGCTTCCACGACGGATCTCACGGACGAACTGTTGCCGATGATGGAGGCGTACCGGCCGTCGACCTCGGAACGCAGATAAGCGACTTGTCGCCGGAGCGCATCCCGTTCCAAGGCTTTGCGAATCACGATCAAGAGATGGTCTCTGTCGAGGGGTTTGGTCAGGAAGTCATACGCACCTTCCTTCATGGCCTCCACCGCAGCTTCAATGGACGCATGCGCGGTCATGACGATAACGGGAATAGTGTCCGACGGCTTCATCTGGGACAGACGCTTGAGGACATCAAGCCCCGACACTTTCGGCAGTGTGAGGTCCAATAGGATAAGCTGCGGAGTTTCGTGAACGATTTGGTCGATCGCCTGCTGCCCTTCGGTAGCCACGACCGTCTCGTATCCGGAGGCGTGGAGCCGGTCCTCGAGCATCATGACGATGTCAAGATCATCGTCGACAATAAGAATTTTGGCGTTCATCGGGGTTACCATCTGCCTTTGGCCATCGCGGGCATTATGGACGGTTGGGCCATAGGGTCGTGTTGCGGTTGATAATCGGCGAGTTATAAAACATCTCCACTTAACCGTTCATTACATTCATGACGAGTCCCGTCAATGGCTTCGGGTAAAAATATGTCGATTTGTGCGGCATCCGTTCCCCTGCAGCGGCGACCGCTTGAACTTCACTGACCTTTGTGGCGTTGAGCAGGAATGCGCCCGTTCCTGTTCCTTTGGCCACCCAGTCCAGGGCTTCGTGGTCGTCTTTGGTATAGAGAACGGCTTCTTGTTCCTGCTGCGTCGGGCAGAGTGTGGTCACGATCAGTTGTTGCAGCAGGGAGACGTCGAGTTTGGCCCGAGGTGATGCCTGCGTGGGAGGTCGATGGGAAGGCTTCAGGGTGAGGGTGACGTATCGGTCGTCGCCTTGCCGCGTCAGCCCGAACACCGGGGCATTTTTTCCTTCCGCCCGCAAGCTGGTCAGGAACTGTGACCGCACATGCTGTTGTGTGGACGAGCTGAACGGGAATTCTCGAAACTCGAACGTGTCCCCGAGTACCGTCTTGATCCGCTCTGAGGAAGGCAAGGGAGTGGTCGTCACTCGGTGCGTCGGTAATACCGTCAATCCTGGATCTTCAAGCGGGGTGAGCAGCATGAGCACTGAGTCGTAGGGTTGCAATCCCGTTCGAGCGCCGGCCCCCTGTCGCCGAAGCTTCTGATAGTTCAACGCCGTTTCATAGCGATGGTGACCGTCGGCGATGAAAAGCGGTTTGCTGTGCATCGCAGCGGTCACCTGTTTCAGCACGGTTTCATCGGTGACGGCCCACAGGCATTCGCGACAGCCTGCATCGTCTTGAAAGTCGTAACGCACCGGCTTGCCTTTTACTGCGGTTTCCAAAAGTTGGATGACGGCACCGAGTGGATCGGAGTAGAGGGACCAGATCGGGCTGAAGTTTGCGCAACAGGCTTCGATCAGATTCAGGCGATCAGTTTTTGCCGCGGTGCGTGTGTTCTCGTGAGGATAAATATGTCCGGAGTCGAGCGACTCCAGTTTTGCCAACGCGAGGAATCCTCGAAGCACCTTCTTCGGAGCATCGGCGGCTGAGTAGGGAGGAGCGTACTCAATCGTGTGATAGTAGACGGCCGGCCGTGCGTCACGTTTGAGAACACCTTCGTTGAGCCAGGTCTGCAGCATGGCTGCAGCCCGGGTATACCGGTTGTGGGCGGGGCTGTCACCGGTTTGATCAAGCCCTAATTCCATGCGGATAATGTTGTGGGGATGGCGATCGTGGAGTCGTTTCTGTTCCTCCGCATCAATGATATCGTACGGCGGGGCGACCACGTCCTTGATGGAACCCACAAGCGTCTGGTCGTACAGCATGCCCTGAAACGGAATGATCTGTGACATGAACAACCCCTCGGCAATGTCGTGACGGCGACGACGGTTTGATGGTTACAGGAGAGAGCGGGATCCTTTCGCCTACGCCGTGCCGTTCCTACGGCTCAGCGTCCTTCCAGCTGGCGGGAAGACGGCTACCGATCGCGGGTAATCATATAGTCAGCGGTGACGGACAGCGCGCGCCGTGCAGTACTATCGTCGAAGCGTTCGAGCTCATGTTTGGCGGCGACGATATAGGCGCTCGCGCGATCCATAGCATAAGTAATCGAGCCGAAATCGGCCATCAGGAACAAGATACGTTCAAGATCGGCGGTGCTGAGAGTCCGCGTTTCCATTCGATCCTTGATCATCCGGCGGTCCTGCTCCGAGCAATGCTGCAACAGATGCAGCAGGGGCAGCGTCGCTTTTCCCTGCCGGAGGTCCTGACCGATCGTTTTCCCGAGCGACTCGCCGTTTGCGATGTAATCCAAGGTATCGTCGGCCACTTGAAAGGCGATGCCGAGATACTGGCCGAAGCGGAACAGCGCCTTCTGTTGCGTTTCCGAAGCCTCGGCCAAAATGGCCCCCATGCGGCAGGCCGCGGCAATCAAACCAGCGGTCTTGTGTTCGACGATCTTGATATAATCGATCTCCGGCATCGAGGGGTTCCCGTTATAGTACAATTGAAGGACTTCACCTTCCGCCATTTTCTTGCAGGCCTCGGCAAGGACTTCATTGATGCCTTGATTTTGAAATTCGACGACTTTGCACATAGCTTTCGTATAGAGATAGTCGCCGACCAGAATGCTGATCTGGTTGCCCCAAACCTTGCGGGCGGTTCTTCTGCCTCTCCGAAGATCGGCGTCATCAACGACATCGTCGTGTAAGAGGGTAGCGGTATGGATGAATTCTACGATGCTGCCGAGCTGATGGTGCTCGGTTCCGGGATAGCTGCAGAGACGAGCCGCCAAGAGGAGAAGCAGAGGCCTGATGCGTTTGCCGCCACCGCTCAAGATGTGAGCGGCGACCGTATTGACCAGGGTCACGCTGGAGTCGAGGTTCTTCTTGACTCGATCCTCCACTCCGTCCAGTTCACCACGGTAGGCATCCCACACGTCCGACATGTTCTGTAAGATTGCGATCGCTGGACCTTGTGCCATGCGGCGGATGGTATGGCAGCCGAGGAAATAAAGTCAAGCAATTGAAAGCGGTATAAGTTTAGTAATCTTGACAGAAGAATGACCCATCCAGTAAGTTCCCATCTTAACAAGCGGGTGAGGTTCACCCTGAGTACTTATGGGGACAAATCCACCCAAAATCTCTCGCTTGCTCCGTTCTCCATCCCATAAGGAAAACTCTCATTTTGAACGAGATAGGCACATGAACATTCCTGGGTTTCCCCGCCGCCAAGGACTCTACGATCCCCAATATGAAACGGATTCCTGCGGGATCGGATTTGTGGTCAACATCAAAGGGAAGAAATCACATGACATAGTCCGTAAAGGACTTCAGGTATTGGAGAATCTTACCCATCGTGGAGCGCAGGGCAGTGATCCTTACACGGGAGATGGGGCCGGAATTCTTTTGCAAATCTCGCACACGTTCTTCAACCGGGTCGCGGGGGATGCCGGCGTATCATTGCCGGATGTCGGCGAGTATGGAGTGGGACAACTGTTTCTACCGCCCAACGGGGATTCTCGACGACTGTGTGAAAAGCTGTTCATCGAGATTCTTGTGGAAGAGGGCCTGCGTTTGCTCGGTTGGCGAGACGTGCCGGTCAAGAGTGACCGGATCGGCGACCAAGCGAGAACGACGGAGCCGTTCATGCGGCAAATCTTCATCGCGCGCGACGCCTTGAACGAGGCTCAATTCGAGAGAAAATTGTACGTGGTCCGCAAGCGGGTCGAAAAGGCCGTGGCCGAGTCGGCCATTCAGGGACGGGAACACTTCTATGTATCCAGTTTGTCGGCCAACACCATCGTCTATAAGGGGCTGCTGTTGCCGCATCAAATGGCGGCCTACTATCAGGACCTCACCGATGAACGAATGGTGAGCGCACTGGCCTTGGTGCACTCGCGTTTCAGCACGAATACCTTTCCCACCTGGCCGCGGGCCCATCCCTATCGGTATGTGTGCCACAACGGGGAGATCAACACGCTGAAGGGCAACGTCAATTGGATGAGGGCTCGCCAGGGCCGCCTCCATTCGGAGCTCTTCGGGAAAGACATGGAGAAGCTGTTTCCGATCGTCTCCGAGAATCAAAGTGATTCGGCTTGTTTGGACAATACCCTCGAATTTCTGCTGCTCGGTGGCCGTTCGCTGCCGCATGCCATGATGATGTTGATTCCCGAACCGTGGGTGGCGAATGCCCAGATGGATTTGGATCGTCGGGGCTTCTATCAATATCATGCGGCGATGATGGAGCCGTGGGACGGGCCTGCCGCGGTCTGTTTCACCGACGGCAAGATGATCGGCGCGACGTTGGATCGGAATGGGCTGCGCCCCTGCCGCTATCAGGTGACGACCGACGGTCTCGTGGTCCTGGCGTCCGAGGCCGGTGTCTTGCCGGCGGAAGCAAAAGATATCCGCATGAAGGGCCGCCTCCAACCGGGCCGGATGTTCCTCGTCGATACGGTGCAGGGCCGTATCATCGATGATGAAGAAATTAAGGCCGACATCGTCGGACGCAAACCCTATCGCAGTTGGGTCACGCAGTACGGTGTTTCGCTGGACGAGTTGCCGGAGCCGTTGAACGTCCCGCAGCCGGATCACCCGACGATCCGCCAGCGGCAACAAGCCTTCGGCTACACAGTCGAAGAACTGAAGATGGTCATCACGCCGATGATCGTGACGGGCGAAGAAGCGATCTCCTCGATGGGCACCGATACCCCGCTGGCGGTGTTGTCCGATCGGCCTCAGCTCCTGTTCAAGTATTTTAAACAGCTCTTCGCGCAGGTGACGAATCCTCCCATCGACCCGATCCGCGAACAGCTCGTGATGTCGCTCGTGACGAACATCGGCCCGAAGCCGAACTTAATGGACGAATCGCCGGAGTCTTGCCGCCGCATCAAGGTGCAGCAGCCGATTCTCACGAACGCCGATTTGCAAAAGATCCGGGGCATCTCCGATCCGCACTTCAAGAGCAAGACGCTTCGCATGTTGTTCCGCGTCGCCGAAGGGCCGGACGGCCTCGGGGAAGCGGTGGACGACTTGTGCCGACAGGCCTCCCTGGCCATCAAGGAAGGCTACAAATTCCTCATCTTGAGCGATCGTGGTGTCGATGAACAATGGGCTCCGATCCCGAGTTTGCTCGGCATCTCGGCGGTCCACCACCACTTGGTTCGCGAGTGTACGAGAACCGAAGTGGGCTTGATCCTGGAAACCGGCGAGCCTCGAGACGTGCATCAGTTCGCCTGTCTGATCGGCTATGGTGCCGGAACGATCAATCCCTATCTGGTTTTCGAATCGCTTGTCGACATGGAGCGCGATAACTATCTGCCGGAAGGCCTCGACGCGCAGACGGCGGAGGGAAAATTCATCAAGGCCATTAACAAGGGTCTGCTCAAGATCTTCTCAAAAATGGGGATTTCCACGGTGCAGTCCTACTGCGGCGCGCAGATCTTCGAGGCGATCGGATTGAATCGCGAGCTCATCGACCGCTACTTCACCGGGACACCCTCGCGCGTGGAAGGAGTCGGCATCCGCGACATCGGCGAAGAAACCTTGCGCCGTCACCGCGTGGCGTATGAGCCGGTGGCGATCCGACAACTCGATTTCGGAGGTGAGGTCCACTATCGCATCCAGGGGGAGCATCATAATTGGAATCCTGAGACGATCTACAAACTGCAGCACGCCAGCCGTTCGAACGACCCGAAGACCTATGCCGAATTCGCGCAGATCGTGAACGACGAGAGTAAGCGACGATCAAATTTGCGGGGTCTGCTGGATTTCAAGTTCGATCCCCAGCCGATTCCTCTCGAAGAAGTGGAGCCGGCCAAGGAAATTGTGAAACGCTTCAATACCGGGGCCATGTCATTCGGATCGATCAGCAAGGAAGCGCACGAGACGTTGGCCATCGCGATGAACCGGCTTGGCGGCAAGAGCAATACGGGCGAAGGCGGTGAAGATCCCGAGCGGTTCACACCCTTGCCGAACGGAGATTCGAAGAACAGCTACATCAAGCAGGTGGCGTCGGCCAGATTCGGAGTCACGGCGCATTACCTCGTGAACGCGCGGGAATTGCAGATCAAGATGGCGCAGGGGGCCAAGCCCGGAGAAGGCGGCCAACTGCCCGGCCACAAGGTGGACGAAAACATCGCGCGCTTCCGTTATGCGACGCCGGGTGTGCAACTGATCTCGCCACCGCCGCATCACGACATCTATTCGATCGAGGATTTGGCCCAGCTCATTTTCGACTTGAAGAATTCCAATCCCGATGCCGGTGTCTCCGTGAAACTGGTGGCGGAGGTCGGCGTCGGCACCGTCGCAGCAGGTGTCGCGAAGGCCCATGCGGATAAGGTGCTCATCAGCGGCGATTCGGGCGGGACGGGTGCGTCGCCGTTGTCGTCCATCAAGTACGCAGGCATCCCTTGGGAGCTGGGATTGGCGGAAACACATCAGACGCTGGTCCTCAACGATCTGCGCGGGCGCATCCGTGTTGAAACGGACGGCCAGATGAAGACCGGCCGCGACGTGGTCATCGCCACACTGCTTGGCGCAGAAGAATACGGGTTCGCGACGGCCCCCCTCATCGTCGAAGGCTGCATCATGATGCGCAAGTGTCATCTGAACACCTGCCCGGTTGGCATTGCGACGCAGGATCCGGAACTACGCAAGAAGTTCGACGGCAAGCCGGAACACATCGTGAACTATCTATTCTTCGTGGCCGAAGAAGCACGGCAGTTGATGGCGAAGCTCGGTTTCCGGACGATCAATGAGATGGTCGGCCGCGTCGATAAACTCAAGATCACCAGAGCCATTGACCATTGGAAAGCCAAGGGGTTGGACCTCACGCCGCTGCTGACGGCTCCCGATGTTCCTATGGATGTGCCGCGCTATTGCGTGCAAAAACAGGATCACGGTCTCGCCGGCATTCTCGATAATAAGCTCGTCGAGCTCTGCAAACCGGCGATCGAGCAGGGGGAAAAGGTCCAGCTTGAGCTTCCGATCAGGAACATCAACCGGACGACCGGCACGGTGCTCTCGAGCAAGATCGCGAAGAGGTATGGGCCGGACGGGTTGCCGGAAGACACAATCTCGATAAAGTTTTCCGGTTCGGCCGGACAATCGTTCGGGGCCTTCCTCGCGAAAGGCATCACGCTGACGCTGGAAGGGGAGTCCAATGACTATATCGGTAAGGGACTATCCGGGGGCAAGATCATCGTCTTCCCACCGAAGGACATTCTTTATAATCCGGAAGAGACGATTTTGATCGGCAATACGTCGCTCTACGGAGCAACGCAGGGTGAAGCCTATTTCTACGGGATGGCCGGTGAACGGTTTGCCGTCCGGAACAGCGGAGCGCATGCCGTGGTCGAAGGGACGGGCGATCACGGATGTGAGTACATGACGGGTGGCGTGGTCGTGGTGCTTGGTCGGACAGGCCGCAACTTTGCCGCCGGTATGTCCGGGGGAGCGGCGTTCGTACTGGACGACGCGGGGACCTTCCAGAGCCGTTGTAACACCGGGATGGTCGAACTGGAGTCGGTGACGAAAGTAGACAAGCAACTGCTCCACGGGTTGATCACCAAGCATTTCATGTACACGGGTAGCCGTAAGGCCAAGCAAGTGCTCGATGCGTTCGAAGCCACGATGCCGAAGTTCGTGAAGGTGATGCCGGTGGATTACAAACGAGTCTTGGAAGAACGGAAGCGTAAAGCAAGCGCAGTCCATTAGGGAAGCGCCGAGTAAAAAGTGCCGAATTCGGATTTTCACTCAGCACTCAGGACTAGAGAAATGGGTGATCCAAAGGGTTTCATGAAATATGCCCGAGAGGGTCCGAAGCGCAAGCCGATCGAGTTGCGTGTGCTCGATTGGAAGGAGATGTACGAACCGATCTCCGAGGACAAGCTGAAGACTCAGGGTGCGCGTTGCATGGACTGCGGTGTGCCGTTTTGCCAAGGTCACACCGGCTGCCCGGTCGTGAATCTGATTCCCGAGTGGAATGATCTTGTCTATCGCGGTCGCTGGCAAGATGCACTGAAAGCCCTGCATACGACGAATAATTTCCCTGAATTCACGGGACGACTCTGCCCGGCGCCTTGCGAAGGGGCCTGTGTGCTGGGTATCAATGAAGATCCGGTTTCCATCCGGGTCATCGAATGGAATATCGTCGATCGCGGGTTCAACGATGGACTCGTGACCCCGATCCTGCCGGTGGTCAAGACAGGGAAAACAGTCGCGATCGTCGGTTCCGGTCCGGCGGGCTTGGCTGCTGCTCAGCAACTGGCGCGGGCGGGCCACGAGGTCACGGTCTTCGAAAAATCCGATCGGATCGGCGGCCTGCTCCGTTATGGCATTCCAGACTTCAAAATGGAGAAGTGGGTCATCGACAGACGGCTGGAACAGATGAAGGCCGAAGGGGTGAAGTTTCAAACCGGCGTCGCCGTCGGCAAAGCCATCACCGGTGAACAGCTGCGCCAGCAGTTCGACGCGGTGGGCCTCACAATGGGAGCCGAACAAGCGCGTGAGTTACCCATTTCCGGACGCGAGTTGAAAGGTGTGCATCTCGCGATGGAATATCTTACCCAGCAGAATAAGCGTACGGCAGGCATTCCTTTCAGCGATGAGCCGATCACCGCGAAGGGGAAACGGGTAGTCATCATCGGCGGAGGCGATACGGGATCGGACTGTCTCGGCACCGCGCACCGCCAAGGTTGCGTCGAAGCGCACCAATTTGAATTGCTGCCGGAACCGCCGCCGCAGCGGGCAGAATCGACCCCCTGGCCGTTCTGGCCAATGCAACTTCGCACGTCGCACGCTCATGAAGAAGGTTGTGACCGCCAATGGAGTTTGTCTACCACGAAATTTACCGGCCACGATGGCCATGTCACCAAACTGCATGCGCATCGCGTACAGTTCAGCAACGGCAAATTCACTCCTATTCCAAACACTGACTTCGAGATGAACGCCGATCTGGTGCTGTTGGCCATGGGATTCACCGGTCCCATTAAAAATGGCCTGCTCGACAGCTTGGGCGTGAAGTATGATGCGCGTGGAGCGGTAGTTGTAGACGAAAACTTCATGACCAACCGTGATGGTTTCTTTGCCGGTGGCGACACCAAACGCGGCGCCTCACTCATCGTTTGGGCCATCGCCGAAGGGCGCAAAATGGCCGCTGGGATCGATAAGTATCTGCAAGCCGGGAAGTCGGCAAAAGCCGCGGTGAAATGACGACGAGAAAGAGGCGAAAGCTTATCGAGATTGCCGGCGCAGAATGAACCTAGTTATCGCTGATAAGTTACGGTATACTCCACCGAGGAATAAGAATTTAGAAAATGGATGCTGCCTATAGATCGCCGCTGGGTTGGCTACCAGCAAAAGACAACGAACCTGTGAATTTATCTTCCTTCGCTTCTTTCTCCTGCCATTTGCGCTTTCTGTAATGTAATCTTTTCAAAGCGTTCGATATCCCGGCATGATTATTGGCGGTGTTGCCGTGAGTATCCACGGATAAGCAAAGGCGCAGAAGCCATTGATGGTGGGATCTTGGATGAGCGGCGTCCGCACCGCTTCGTCAGGATAGCAGCAAACAAGAGCGCCATCCGCGACTATCGGACGCGATTGCGTCCGCGCAGCGAAACGCCGTCCTTTTCAGTGTGCATCCTCAAAGTGGTGTGTAGGCGAGTGACGGCCGCAAGATTTGGCGGATATTAAGGAACTGGGGGCGACCCGCAGACAAAAGGAGATCGTTGGCATGGCCGGTAAACTTGAGGCTGCTGCTTCAGGTGAGGAACGAACGGAATTTCCTCAACGGAATGTACAAACAAGACATGATTTCAACTTTGGTTGATTTCATTTTTTCTGATCGACCAAGGATCACTGGTTACTTGCTTTGACTACAATGATCTGACGAGTGACTTCAGTCCCATTGCTCAGCACACGCGCCTCAATAGTGTAGAACCCATAGGGTTTCAGTGCCGTCACGCACTG
>JAICUC010000094.1 GCA_025936075.1 Nitrospira sp.
GAGGAATGGCAGTTCTTTTATAACTGGCATCGTCCTCACAGCGCCTTGGGCGGCAAGACACCGATGGAACGCTGCTGTGATCTTCTAGAGATGACGCCATGCCAGGAAGAAGTGGAAAGTCAGTACCAGCTCAAGCAGGAAAGAGCCAAAGTGCGTCACTTAGCAACCGATCAACGGCTCGCGGAATTGAAAGGATGTCTGTGATCTTCACATTTTAGGCGCTATCTACTTCCATCACTCTCGAATTCAGCACCCGGTGTCCTCTCTCTTCTTAACTGAAGGTAGCCTGGTTGGTTCCCAACTGCGCGCGTCTTTTCACCCGACCCTGTCGCGCCGAGACGCTCCATGGACCCAGGCGAGCGCCGCCAAACGAACTGTTCGACCTGGAGTCTCTTCAATTGCTCGTGTGTGGGCGGTCGGGCGAGTATGGGGAACTTATACCCTCAAGTCTCTACTTCTGCGAATACCAGCGGTAGCCTTTGTTCACGCTGAGCGTGCCGCAGCGCTTTCTAGAGAACAGTATGGTTTCTTGTGCTGATCCGGAGAGGTGTGTAAGATCAGCCCGACCTACCACCCTCTTCTGAGGCGGTTTATTGTGATGAAACGTACACAATACCGGATTTCACCTGAGACTCGTGAGGCGCTGGTTCGTCGCTTAGCGGAGGAACTAGAGAAGGAGCCCGCGATCAAGTTTGCCTATCTCTATGGATCGGTGCTGGATTCCGATACGGTGCATGATGTGGATGTCGGTCTATATCTTCGTGAGTCCGAAGTTGCTACCAGTGCAGCGACTGCCATAGATCTTTCCAATCGCCTTACCGCTATTATCGGCATGTCGGTGGATGTTCGCGTGCTGAATGAGGCGCCGCTGACGTTTGTGTATCACGTGCTACGTGGGCGGTTGCTCTTCTGCCGGGATGATGAGTGCCTGACGGAGATGCTGGAAGACGTTCCTCGGCGCTATCTCGACCTTGCGCCGTTGCTACGGCAAGGCACCAAGGATGCGTTCACGGCATGAGCCTCAATCCGGATCTCATCTGGGCGCGATGCGCTGAAATCGATTCGTCGTTGGCTCGCCTCGAAGCGTTCCGCAGTCTCTCCCGGGAGCAATTTCTTTCCAACCAAGATACTCTCGATGTTGCCTGCTATCGGTTGCTGATCGCCATTGAGTCGGCATTGGCGCTGTGTTTTCACGTCTCGGCGAAACGGTTGCATCAAGTTCCTGAGGAGTATGATCCCTGCGGATCTCTCAGACCGCTTGCAACGGATGGCGCGATTCAGAAATCTGCTCGTGCATGTGTACTGGAAGATTGATTACGGGCAGGTGTATGACATCATTGCGACACGTCTCGACGACTTTCGTGAATTCCGTTCAGCCATCGCTGGATTGGTTTAACGGTTTACGTCTAACTTCTGAGAAGACCACCAATAGCCGTTGTTCTCGGCGCAGCCGGTCGGCAAACTAGTCTAGTAACGAGCCTGCAGCTTCTTGTGCACATACTCACCCAGAAGGCCACTTGCCTGCCATACTCTACCAACAGCAGCTGCCGATGTCGCTTCACAACCGTCCTTGTCGCACTTAGAAGTAGAATTTACGTTTCATTGAAGAGCATGTGTGGCAGCATGGATTCGGACCTTTTATGCCAGAACAATCGCCCACCGCACATGACTCGATTCAGGGAGAACTGCAGCATGCTTCCAAATATCAAGTCAGCCGTTAAGACCGTTCTTCAATCCTGGACGAGCTACGCCTACAATCATTCTGCTGACATCAGAGACGCCACGAGAATCTTGAAGAATGTCGAGAGGTATCGAGGCAAAATGGGGAGTCGCGAGAAGAAGTTGTGCGACAACTATGCCGTGGAGGTATTTGGTCATAAGCACTTCGTCCACTGGCTGTATGTTTATACGGCAGTGTCCGGTAAGTTTAAAGAAGGTTGGGTGCCCGAAAACTACTATGGCTCGGTCGTGGTGCCAAAGCTTCAGGGACGGTATGGACGAGTTTCGGAATCCAGAGGCCTTAACACAGTCATGCTCCAGAGCGATGCCTTTCCGGACGTGCTCGCCTACGTGAACGGAATCTTTTTTGACACCGCATACCGATTTGTCTCGCCTGACGCGGTGAAAGAACAACTGTTCAAGGAGCATGAACGAGTCGTATTCAAGCTCGATAACTCCCTCCAAGGGAAAGGGATACATTTTTTTACTCGGGAGTCGTTCAGCGTCGAAAAGGTAACACGGCTTGGGAACGGTCTGTTTCAACGCGTCATCCAGCCGCACCGACTGTTTGCGGAGTTTGCGAATCATGCCGTGGCAACCGTAAGAATATTCACTGTGTACAAGGACAATGGGGAGGTTTCCGTGCGAGGGTGCAATCTGAGATTGGGGAGTGGCGATGAGACCCATGTCTTATCACGGACGCAGATTAGAGTGCCGATTCATATCGCGAGTGGGGCGTTTCATGACGTAGGGTACACGGCGGAGTATCGTGAGACCAAGGTTCATCCGATGAGCCAAGTCACGTTTGCCGGGAAGGTGATTCCTGCGTTCAAAGCCTGTGTGGACACCGTGACTGAGCTGCATAAGAAAATACCGTATACCCGATGTATCGGCTGGGATGTGACGGTCGATCGAGAAGAGACCGTCCAACTGATGGAATGGAATGCATGGTCCCCCGGCATTGGGTTCCACGAGGCTACGCAAGGACCTTGCTTCGCTGATTTAGGCTGGGAAGGACTCAGGAATGAGCGCGGTAGCTAAGTCTATCCTGAGTGAACTTAGTGTATGCACTGAACGAGGCCAATTGCTATTGGCTGAGAGCGACGTTTCTATTTCTGCGAATACCACCGATAGCCTTTGTTCTCGGTGAATTGTACTTTCGGCGCCCCGCCTGGTTTTTCCAGCAGCAGCACTTTGAAGTCCTGGAGGCCGAACCACGCAGGATCGGCGAGTTCGTGATAGTGGAGACCTTGCAGTTTAGGGTGCATGTCTCCCAAAGCCTGTTGCAATTCCTTTTCTGTATAGGCACGCACGGCAAAGAGGCGGTTGATCGACTGACAGAATCGCTGGATGCTGTAGGTTGCGCCGGTGCAGAGGACTTTCGTGTCCGGCTTGAGTCCCAGGAATTGCGGAAGAGAAAGATACCGTTCCTGAAAACCGAGCCAGCGTACCGCTTGCCGAAGGTGACTGTATTGGACCTCGTATTCTGTATGTCCCGGCAGCTTTACAGGTGCGGGCCATCCGTCCTCAATGCCGAACTCGGTGAGAAACGCTCGGCCACCCGGCTTGAGCACTCGCCACAACTCGGCGACGAAGCGAATCGGTCCTAAGTTAAAGATCACCGATTCAGGCGGGTCGCTTTCGATCGGGAGACGAAGCCGTCTGATCCAATCCAGCGCTTCTTGGTGCTGTGTAGTCTCTCCCACCCCGTCCATCAGCTCTTTTTTGCCCAGTCGCACGGGTGTCATGTCCGCCATGTTTTCATTGTCGATCACGAGATCGATGGAGTGATCAGCAAAAGGAAGTGATTCGGCATTGGCGCTGGTACCGGAGACATTCCAACCAGCGATTTTGGCTCGAGTGACTTGGAGCTTGAGGAACGGTCGCGTGATGTCGAGCGATAGGTATGTGATGCCCTGCTTTTCGAAAGGCAACAGATCCTTGCCGAGTTCTTGCGCGAGATAGCCAAGTCCTCCGCCGATTTCCAGCAGGACCTTGGGTTTGGGATTGAACCAGCCGAGCCGACGCAGCTGCCGCATGAGAAGGCGCCCATAAGTCAAGCCGCTTAGGGCTTCGCTCGGTTCACGGAAGAGATGTGAGACGGTCGTTTCGATCCGGTCAAAATGACCGTCGTCTTCTTCGCTTTCGGCAAGTTCGTGACGATGGAATTCTTCCAGGTGCTCCTCGCCCTCGAACCCTTCCCGACCCGACCAGCCTTCACGGACTTGCTGCAGAAGGGTATCCCACTTGGCTTTGTGTCGATGACCTCCCGGCGGATCAGTTCCGAAATAACAAAAGGAATAGTTAGGCATGGCCCATCGTTCAAGATGCCAAGACCCTGGTTGCCCGTCCGGGCCGCAGATCTTCAGGCCATATTGTTCCATGAGCGTACCGACAGTCGTATGGCCGTCCATGGCCTTGAGCATGTCCAGGCCGGTGCGATTCAGCCGGATAAGCGGTAGGTTGTCATCGAGTGGAGCAAGCCACCATTCGTTCGCCTGATGGTGATAGGCGACGAGATCGGGAATGTGCCAGGCAAGGAGGCTCAGAGTCTCTCCTGTCAAGCTTCGGGGTTCATGGATATCGCAAGCGGGTTTCATGGAGAACCGTCTTTAGAGATGAGCTTCAGCAGCCTACAGGAGCAATCGGTGATCGTGCAAGATGATCGATATGTTACAACTGAGACGGTGTGGAGAGATCGTCCGTCACGACCAGTTGACCTCGCATAATGGGATGGATACCGCAATGATAGGGGTAACGGCCTTTCGGCAAACCAGGCACCGTAAAGTGTCCTCCCGGTGCGACCGTTCCCGAGTCGAACAGACAAGGATGTTCTTCCTTTGCGCAGTCATTGTGGGTGACGGTATGGTGAGTTGGCGTCGGATTATCCCACCGAATAGGTGTGCCCTTCGCTACGGTAGCAGTGGCAGGAACATAATAGGGTGATCCGTTCTCCATGAGGATCTGGGTGGCCGGAAAAAGGTCCAGGGTCGGCCCACTTGCAGTGGCTCCGATCCCTAAGGCAATCGCCATGATGCGTACTCGGTTCACGTCGGCGGTACTCCTTCCAAGAGGACTTGTCGTAAAGCCGGAAACGATGAGGATTCAAGTTTCTTTACTAGGTGCTGCCATCATAGCACGCGATTGAACCGGACTACTGAAAGATACTCCGTTCTCCAGGCGATGAAAGTCAAGATTGGGTGGTTGCAAGAGGCTATTCGTTCATGCTAGATGGAGGCCGTTGAGCCGAGCTGAAACGAAGAGGAGGAATCGGAATGGCGAACAAGAAGAAAAAAGCCGTCGCGAAAAAATCGTCGCGCACGAAAAAAGCTGCACCGTCGCCGAAGAAGAAGGCGGTCAAGAAAACAGTGAAAAAGCGTGCGGCCGTCAAGGCGTCCAAACCAGCCCCGAAGAAAAAGACTGCTAAGAAAGACGCCAAAAGGTCTGTGAAGAAGGCCGCATCCAAGGCAAGCCCGTCGAGTGCATCCGCTAAGAAAGTCGCTGATGAAGAAGACGTGACTCCACGCAAGTCCGTGGCGGCCAAACCAACCATGCCCATGGAACCGGACGAGGCCGATCTCGATGAAGACGATGAGATGGTCAGCGATGAACTTGAGATGGAAGGCGAGATCGAAGACGACGCCCGAGAAGAGTTGGATCTCGATGCCGATGACGGAGACGAGCTTATTGATAAGTCTGAAGACTTGTTGGACGACGATTACCGGCACAATTGATATCTCGTCTTCCCTGGCTCCATTTTAGCACGTTCCGTTCAATATAATTCCTAGTTGACGGAAACAAGGGACGTTCGGTTTTCGTTCATCGCATTTACATACCGCCGCTGGGAATCTTTAATTTCAGCGGCGTGTCTCATTACCTCCAGAACATTACGTTGCTCTCCCCCGGCATAGGGACAGAACCTTGCTTCACAACAGCTCACCTGACACGTATGTTGATCCTCGGAAGCAGATGTGGTCTCGTTGGCATGTGGCTCTGGTGCTCATAATCGTCACTGTGACTTGTCCATCCGAAGCCAATGCTGTATGCATTGCCGAGGCACCCGCGACTGGCATTGAAGCGGGTCTCGTGATCCATCTTTCGCCAGGCTGTACGCCGGCTGAGCGGGAAGCCCATGCAGTGCGTGGTGAAGCCGTTATGGATGCGATCGCCAAGGGGCGTCCTGTCGATCTCCTCGGGGTGATTGTGCATGGGGATCTTATTTTCGATCGTCTTGCTGCACACACGACGTCACACGCCTCGGGATCTGTGCCCGAGATGACGAATCAAGCTGATCGTGCCGATAGCAACGGACAGCGAATTGTTCGTGAGGCTCTGATCCTCCGAGATTCCATCGTATTTGGCGCTGTGCGCCATCGGTCATCTGATGGCACGCTTCGGTTTGAAGGACCTGTTGACTTTGAGGGATGTCATTTCAAGGAAGGAGTGGATTTCTCCCGTTCGGTCTTCCAGGAAGCGGTCGAACTGTCTGCTACCACGTTTGAGAAAGAAGCCGCTTTTGTTCAGGGGCAGTTCGCCAAACGGATGAACTGTCGGGAGACCAAATTTGGTACCCGCACCAGGTTTCATCGGTCCGTATTTCATGGTCCGGTGAATTGCACCGGTGCTCTCTTCGACGGTATGGCGGAATTTTTAGAAGTGACTTTCGAACAACCGGCGACGTTTGAGCGATCGAGGTTCGGCTTGGGAACGGGATTTTCCGGGAGTCGCTTCAAGGGACGGGTCAGCTTCCGTGAAGCGATCTTTAGTCGCGAAACGTTCTTTGGGTTTGCGGTCTTTGAAAACGAAGCGGTATTTGCCGGTGCTCAGTTTCTAGGGTCAACTGATTTCTCAAATGCCGAGTTCAGGCAACAAGACGATCTTGCAAAGGCACGTTTCGATCAAGCACCGGTTTTTGCCCAAGCAAAACGGCTTGAATCGGCTCAGTCGACCGATCTTCTCCAAAGCGGGAATGGGCAGTATGCTCTCACCGTATTTTTTCTCCTAGTGGCCGCCGTGCTGGTGGCATATGCCGTAAGGCTTAAATGAAGAGCTCTTGATAGCCCAATATATAGAATCAGGCTTGCCCGTTACACCATAAGTTGATATAACGACGCCGTGGACTCTCAGGCAGAGGATTTTGAGCAAACAGAGCTTCCGTACCAGGTCCGCATCGAAAATTTCGAGGGACCGCTGGATCTACTGCTGCATCTCATCAAGAAGAATGAGATCAATATCTATGACATCCCTATCGCGATGATCGCTCAGCAATACCTTGAGTATTTGGAAGCTATGGAAGAGCTGAATCTCAACGTGGCGGGAGATTTTTTGGTCATGGCGGCGACGTTATTGCAGATCAAATCCAAAATGCTGCTGCCGGTGGATGAGACGGCCGACGACGACGAAGACGGGCCGGACCCACGGGAAGAACTCGTTCGGCGGTTACTCGAATATAAGGCTTTTAAGGAAGCGGCGCGTCAGCTCGACGACCAGGAGAAAATATGGCGCGAGATCTTTCGGCGTGAGCAAGCTCCATTGGTCGAAGAGGTTGAGGAGGAACTTCCATTAGAGAATGTCTCACTATTTGATCTTGTGGATGCGCTCAAGGAAGTACTTGAGCGGAACCCGAGCAGCCGGCTCATCGAGATTGTTCCCGACAATCTTACGGTTCGTGAGCGGATGAACCTCATTCTGGAAACGCTCGAAGGCAAAGATTCGGTCTCGTTTGCCGCGTTATTCGAGGGATCGGGCCATCGAATGGTGGTCGTCGTGACGTTCTTGGCGTTACTTGAATTGATGAGACTGCGGATTGCTCGTGTATTCCAAGCGGAAACATTCGGACCGATTTTGGTTTCACGGATGTTCTCCTTGGTACCCGATCCGGCAGAGCTTGATGATGTCGATGTAGAATGGAGGGGGACATGACTCCACAGACGGTGGATGTGGTTCATGATATACCGGAAGCCGACGCGATGAATATTGGAGAGGTGAATGGATCGCCTCATAATCAGAACTTTGATGATAATCGGGTGCACGGGATGGGCGAGCTCCAGGCGATTCTGGAATCGCTGCTCTTCGTTTCTTCCGAGCCGCTGTCCTTGGCGCGCCTTGTGACCGTGATGGGGAACGTGCCGAAGGTTGAAGTGGAAGAGGCGTTGCGAAATCTCGGTCAGACGCTTGAGCAAGAAGAGCGGGGGGTGCGATTGGCCGTAGTGGCGGGCGGGTACCGTCTTGTCACGAAGCAGGATTATTCCCCCTGGATCAAGCGGCTGGACAAGGCCAAGACGGCGGCAAAACTATCCAGATCCGCCCTGGAATCATTGGCGATTATTGCTTATAAACAGCCGCTGGTACGGTCGGAAATCGAGGAAATACGCGGGGTGGAAACCTCCGGTGTATTGCGTACGCTGTTGGAACGAAAACTGGTGCGGATGGTCGGGCGCAAAGAAGTCCCCGGCCGTCCAATCATGTACGGGACAACCAAATTCTTCCTTGAGCATTTTGGCTTGAACGATCTCTCGCAATTACCCCCACTGCGGGAGTTCAAGGAATTGGGGGAGGCAGAACAATCACTCTTTCCGATAGACGGTGGAGACGTTTTATCCGGAGAGGTGTTGATCGAAACGCTTGAGACGGGTACGGGACCATCGGTGGATGGTGAACTCCAAACGTCCGTTCCTCTCGATGAGGTATTGGATCCTCTCCCGACCGTTCAGTAGACAACAAAGGATGGCTAAGGAGTGGATTTCTTCCTGGATGGGAGATTCTTGAGGCGCTGGAGTTCGGCCTCCTGCTCGTCCATCTTTTTCTGAAGCGCTTTCAGCTCTTCCTTGAAGGCTTGCAGGTCAGCCTCATTCTTTCCACCTGGCGATGTTTGGGCAGGAATCGATTGCAGTTGTTGTGGAACTGGCGCCGGCTGTGCGGCGGGAGAGGAAGATGAAGGTGCCGCAAGCACTCTCGTCAGCAGTTGATAATCAATGGCCAGCGACCGATCTTCAGATTTTCCAATCCAACTCGACCGATCGTATACATCAGGACGCACGGCAGCCTCCGGTAGGAATGTGACCTCTCGGTCACGGAGACCGTCTGTGTCCGGGAGCGGGCGAGGTTCCTTTTGGCTGACGTTGGATTTTTTCCCTGGGCGATATCGGTACTGAGTCAAGGTGAAATGCAGCGATAAGCCGTCCGCGAAGAGATAGCCGGACGTGGTTTCTCTATTTTGCCCGACCTTTGACGACTGAGAAATTGCCGGAGTGGAATAGACATGAAATCCCACCCGTTGATTGGGAGTCGCTTGAGCGAGGGCAGTGGCAATGTGCGGGGTCAGGAACGCGATATCATCTTCGGAGAAGGTGCGAATATCGTTCAGATTCGTTGACTTCAAGGCCTTGCCCAATAGCAATAAAAGGCCGGTTTTTTCTTTTGTGTGTACACCACGCAAGATATCTGCAACGGTCGTCTCGGACAATTTGATGGGATGTGCGGCTTGGAAAGAAGTGTCAGGCACATTCTCAAGGAATACCGTGCCAAGGGCTGCCTCGTGAATGGGTGTAGTTGGGCGAGGGCCGACGCAACCGATGGCCATGAGAACAAGGCTGCTCAGCATGAGAAGGCTCAGAGCCAATGCAAAAGAAGAACGTCGAGTGAAATTCATGATGTTGTGTTGCTGAGTCAAGCTCACGGGACGCGTAGTGTAACAGGAACATTCGGCAAAAACAAAAAAGACATTCCTCATCTAATGGCGTAAGCCTTGTCTGCTTGGAATTGATAACAACATCATCGTCCCCTCTCTGCAGAATCGGAAGCCCAAAAAACCTTGCGAGATACCTGGAATCATGGGAAATGTAAGATGTGGAATGGGAAAGCAGAAAAAGCAGTGCGGGCGTCAACTAAGGAATATCCAACTGGAGTTGTTGGTTGCTTATTTTTCTATGGAAGTTCATCCGCGTAAGTTCAAGGAGAACCATTGACGGCAGCAATGCCGAATGTATACAATCTTGTCGCCTGCGGAGGGAATAAGTTGAATGGTAATTAGGCAAAAGTGGAGCCGCAAATCACGTACGAGTGTCCTTCCTGTACCACGCCCGTTACACGTAAACATCTCCCCTTGGTCTTCGCTAGTTAGCTCAGAAAGTTCCACTGACTTCTTGACGTTCCATAAGAAAGGAGGAAATGACTCCGTTACGAGTAGGTCATTCGGCGTAACGCCGCGCAATAGTTCGGAAACTCCGAGACTAATGCCAGGCCGCCGATCGTTTCGGAAGTAGGTTCTAGGCAGAATGAGCATCAACCGGAAGTTTGCAACTCACGGCATACGAAAAGGAGTGATGCAACATGGACAAGAAACCACCACAGGATTCACAGAACGTCATGGAAGCGGGAACCCCTACCGAAGAAACTGGATCATCGCGTAGAGAATTCCTCGGACAGAGCGGCCGCGTGGCGGCAGGAGTCGGGGTGGCGGCGCTACTGGGAAATCTGGGTAACTATGCCTTGTCCTATGCGGCCGGTGGTCCCCCGATCAAGATCGGTGTACTGCATTCTTTGAGCGGCACGATGGCCATCAGTGAAGTGTCGTTACGGGATGTCGTACTCATGGCAGTCGAAGAAATCAATAAGGCGGGCGGCGTCATGGGGCGGCAGGTCGAGGCCAAGGTCGTCGATCCTGCATCGAATTGGGACCTGTTTGCCGAAAAAGCCAAGCAGCTTCTTTTGGAAGATAAGGTGTCGGTGGTATTCGGCTGTTGGACGTCGGTCAGTCGAAAATCCGTGCTGCCGGTTTTTGAGAAGAACAACGGGCTGCTCTTCTATCCTGTCCAATACGAGGGTGAGGAATGTTCACGCAATGTGTTCTACACCGGAGCGGCGGTCAATCAACAGGGGGCGCCGGCTGTGGAATACTTGATGAGTCCCGAGGGCGGCAGCTATAAGAAGTTTTATCTCTTAGGCACCGACTACGTGTTTCCTCGCACGGCGAACAAGATTCTGCGTGCCATGTTGTTGGCAAAGAAAGTGCCTGCCTCCAATATCGAAGAAGAATATACCCCATTCCATCATCAGGACTATCAAACCATTTGCGGCAAGATTAAGAAGTTTGCAGCGGGTGGCGGAGCTGCCGTCATCAGTACTATCAACGGCGACAGCAA
>JAICUC010000095.1 GCA_025936075.1 Nitrospira sp.
CAGAGGACAATTGCAAGACTGATTGCCTTCCTCGGATTTGTTCTGTTCGGCGGCATGGCAACAACCCCGGCACTGAGCGAAAACCCCGCTCCCTCAGTCCATTGGGGGAGTATGGCCTTTCCCGATCAGTATTCTACGTTCACGGGAGGGTTGACCCTCGATCGATTTACTCCGACCGACGGTTTGGGGAACAAGTATGATTCCACGGTTGGGAATACGCTCGGCTTCAATCTGATGACGTTCAGTTGGACGCAACATTGGGGCGGGAACTGGCAGAACTGGAGCACGAACCTTACAGCCGGGATCAGCCCGACAGGGGACGAACCCAGTCAATATTTTCAAAATAAGGTCGTGCATCAGCTTCGCCAACTGCCGACGGTTCCAACGGTGGATCCTCGAAAGGAGACCGATGTGATGATCGATGGGTCCATCACGCGATGGTTTCCCTTGTTCCGTCCGAAAATGGTGTTTGTCGGCGGTGGGTTTTCCGTCGGGACGATCTATCAACAGGGGTTCCTTCGTGTCGGTATCCGACGGTTACAGATTATACCGACGCTCTATTCCGGTAGGTGGGGAGACGTAAGCGCACGGGCTTCTGTTCTAGGACGGATCAGTTATCAGGATAATGGATCCACAATTCACGATGTGAGACGGACGGCAGGGCTTGTGCAGCCCTCGATTGCTTTTGGCCAGTACCATACCACCGCCAATGGCGAAACTATTCCCACTTGGGAAATCGAGTTTGCGCTTATGTGGGATTCGGGAATTTTTGTGAACCCCACCGGGATCAGCCAGAAGCAATTTGCCTGGTCATTGGCGGCCTCCGCAGGACCGATCCGGTTCGAAACATGGAACGACAGCATGGGAAACATTGCCGAGCGTGACTTCGGTCCGACCTACGGCGCGACACTGACCCTCGATGTCCTGCGAGTCTGGAACACCTTCCAAGATTTTAGAATACAATCTGCAACCGGCTCGTCAGTGTTATAAGATCATCAGCGCCCGCTCACCGGCCAAGGGTTTCCCGTGGAGATGTTATTTGTGTCTTCGCTCTCTTCTTAGCCAGGAACAATTGTCGGATGTACCAGGTATAGAGCAGCGACAGAAGCGCGAAGTTGGTTATGAGAATGCCCGGCGTCGTCCATTGCCAGCCGTCGAACTTCCAGTCGGAGAAGGGCCACAGCACCGGAGTCGGAAAAAAGGCATAAGAATGCAAAGGCATGTCGGCTAGGATATGTAAACCCCAGGCCCCCAATTCCCAGACGGGTCGTTTCAGCACGAGCCATATGAGGAAAAAGACCAAAAGGAATATGACGAAGCTATGGGTGTAGTCGTAAAGATGATGGACATATGGAGGAATCGTCGATTCCGGGGGAGTGCCACGACTGAAATCTGGCTTCGGCGATAAACCGAATGTGGCAGCCACGTACAGGACACCGAATGAGAAAAGATCAGGCGCCATTCCGATGGCGAACGCCAGCCAGAAACTCGATCGGTTCCTTCGACCGAATGCAATTGAACCCCACAGGCCGTGTGATATGAAATCCATGAAATCCTTTTGCGCACGTCCAACGGCGATAGTGTATCACGGGTGCATGCCCGTCCTACGGCAAGAATAGTCGCAGATTTTGCCCAAGGGGTGTAGCGGTTTCACCTCAGCGGAAAAGCATCTCGCAGGAGGATTCGGTGACCCGTTCCATCGCGGTGAGTTGGCGTCGAATGCTCACATCTTCGGCTCGTGCAAATTTTGCCAGTTCCACCAATTCGTGATGCTCCAGCGTCTTCGCCTCTCCGGTTTCGATCAAATCGACGGCACTCTCCAGCACGTCCAACATCACGCCGTTAGAAGATTGGACCAAGGCGCGAGCGGCTTCGTCACGATCGGGGTCACGGCGGCGGCCCGGCATATCGAGATGGGTGTCGAACAACAGTCCTCGCAGGACATTCCACGTCGCATGTTTGCCGAAATTCCGTCCTTCGAACGCCATCAAGCAAAAGTCCCACAACAGATCGACGCGCGGGTCGAGGAACCGATATTCGGCCTCCAACGACGATCCGTTGAGGCGGCCTTCTTCTCGTAACCGCTTTTCGATCGGGGTCCCCACGTACGGCAAGGTTCGGCAAAATCCCGCCACGGCCCAGCCGTCTTCGGTGAATGTTCGGAGGAATTCCATGTTGTTTCGCGCCGTCTGCAAAGTGGACCAAGGCTCAAGCAACATAAATCCGAAATCGAAGCTCACGTCTAAATCGCGCAAAATCTTGCCTGCACGAAGATGGACAGCCGGTTTCAAATGTTTGTTGAGCGCCGCAAGGCTCGTTTCATCTCCGCCTTCAACGCCCATATAGACGTGGCATAGTCCCGCGGCGACGAGAGGCGCCAGAAGGTCCGCGCGGATTTCATCAGATCGGCAGGCGATCTTCCAGCGCATCTCTTCTTCCAGCCGACGACGAACGATTTCGCCGGCCACCGCTTTGGCCCAGGCCTTGGCATCCGTGCCACCGGCGAGAAAGTCGTCGTCCTGGAACAGAATCAGCCTGACGCCACGGTCTCGCACCAAATATTCCACTTCATCCGCGACTTTGGCCGGATGGCGACGGCGACGACCTGTCGTGCCGTTCGCTTCATAGAAGGTGATGATCGAGCAAAAGGAGCATTTCCATGGGCACCCGCGTGACGCCAAAACCGACGCGGTGGGAAGATCCTGTCGCCGATAGTCGATGTCGCGACGATCCGGTTCGGGAAAGTCATCGATGTGGGTCCGACCCTGTCGAGGAGGATTGAGGATAGTCTTGCCGAGATCCAGCCAGGCAATACCGGGAATTGTTCGCCATACGGAAGGACGGTCGAACTGCTCAACGATCTCGCTCAATGTATCTTCGCCCTCGAATCGGACCACGGAGTCGAGTTCTGGAATGTGTCGCAGCAATTCGGCCGGTTCGAAGGAAGCATAGTGTCCGCCGATGGTGAAATGTGCCTGTACCCCGGCGGCTCGCAACGCGCGAATCACCGCCGCGAATTGCGGAACCATGTATTGGAAGATCAAGGAAAATCCTACGACATCAGGTCGCTCTGTTTGAATGATGTGCAGTAAAGGTGCCGGATCGTCGCCGAAGACAACGATCCGGGTGTGATGTCCCTGTCGCAGCAGGCGGCTGGAGAGGTACCGAATCCCAAGATTATCCTGGTCTTCATATCCGACCAGCAACACATGTCGTCCCATCGCGTTTACGTCCGAGGTTTGGCTTTCTTGGCCAGCGCTTCCAAGGTTTTTACGACAGCCTGGCCGCGCAGCACAGTCGCTTTGGTTCCTGCGATGGTGCGCTTGAGCTCGGTCGGCTTCATTTTCTTCGCCGCATCAAGCAAGCCTTCGAACGCATCGAAGTCCGTAACGGTTCCGCCACGCACCACATCGAGCGATTCACTGATCAGCTTCAGCCTGATGATATCTTCGGGAGACGGATCGCCCTTATCGATGAACTTGCCGAGATCATAGGCCCGGATGACTTCAATCAGTTTTTTGAAGATATCGATTCCGGATTTGACCGGCACAACATAGCCGGCCATCAGAAAACTGCCGCTGTTCTGGGCAACCGTGAAGAATGGAGATGTCGAATTGGCAATGCCCGTCACTCCTCCGCCCGAGGTAATGTCGTCATCATTTTCCTCGAAGTAACCGGCGGCATCCCCACCGTATACCAGCTGCTGCCATGAGGAGAAGTCCAACAATGGGTCGCCGATGTTGCGCTGCAGATGGTCTTTGGCGTGAATCGTTGCCATGCCCCACTGTGTTTTGACGAGATGATCGTCGCCATCACCGGGCCATGCGACCGGTGTGCCTCCCGGTGCATTGATGAAGGTGCTGCCTGGACCATCGATCGGCGTTGGATTGATCGGCCCGATTCCAACCCAGTGGGCATCCACCATCACGCGGGCCGTCCCGCCAGTCCCCGTGGGTGGAATGCCGTAATAGGCCGCAGCAGGCCACTCCGACCAATTGGTGGGATGATTAAAGGTCCAGCGGACTTTCCGTTTTCCGGTGATGCGGCGGCCGGTATCCCAATACAGAAAAGAGCGCAACACTCCGCCGGAATCCGGGAGGGATGGAGGCGCAGTCTGTTCAACCGTCGTGCCGGCGGCCGTCACCGTGACATCGAGCGACCCGAATGCGCTGAGATCAGTTCCTTCGCGAAATAGTTTTCCCTTCGTCGTAAAATGCCCCATGCGATGTTCCTCCTTTCAGCGTTAGAACGCTCACGTCTCCGCACGTATCCTCAGCAACTTGAAGTCTATCGTTCGCCTCACAAAAGATGGACGCCTCGACGTTCCAGTTACTGAAATCAGATCGACACATAACAGCCTGGTTTGTTCGTTCAGCGAGTGAACAATCGAAGAAGCATTTCTTTCAGAAATTACGTGAAAGTGAGCATCTCATGTTTGAGATCACCGGCGTTGAAGGAATTTGTCTCTATGCCGATAGGTCACAATGGCCAGGGCTTGATGAACGCAACAGAGGAATGTGCACTGAGGAAGCCGGATGTTTTGTGCCACCCTCAGGAGCCTAGCCATCCACTCATTGCGCATGTTGCCCGACGTTACGGAGTCCGGCGGTTCAGTCGTACGTTCGCTGCTGTCTGACTACCACTGCACCTCATTCATTCGGCGATGCTCTGGATCCGACCACACCACTTCCGTTGGACCGTCCCCCCTCTAAGAGAAGTCAGAACAGTTCCGATCCGTTGATACAATCGGCGCGCAAACCATTACATGGCCATTTCACTCGAAGGCCGTGAAGTCGAACGTTCTGAAGGGTCAGTTGCGACATAATTCGCAGCTCCTGAAGGTGTTAACCGTTTCTTCAGCTCGCTGAGTCGGCACAACATAGATCCTATGAACAATTCGGGACCGCAACGGGTACATCATACTTCGGCTGCTTCTGTGAATGGGGCGCCGACCGACAGCGGACTGACCTGTCTCCTCCTCATCGCTCGATTTCATGACCTTCCCGTCGATGGGTCGCAGCTGAGTCATCAGTTTGCACAGTCCGGACAGGTTTTCTCTGATGCCGACCTCTTGCGTGCCGCTACGCATCTTGGATTGAAGGCCGGGCTACTCAAGACTGCATGGAGCAAACTCCCCGGGACACCGCTGCCTGCCATGGCAAAGTGCGCCGATGGCCGCTATGTTGTCTTGGCGAAAATCGAAGAAGAGAAGGTCCTGGTCCAGGACCCGGTCGAAGCACGGCCGTTCGTTCTTTCTCGCAAGGAATGGGAAGAGATGTGGATCGGGGAATTGCTGCTTTTTACCAACCGAGCCCCTGTCCCTGTGCAACATCTCACGTTCGACTTCACCTGGTTTCTTCCAGCCATTTTGAAATACCGAAAATTTTTCGGGGAAGTGTTGATCGCCTCGTTCTTTCTTCAACTCTTTGCCTTGTTGACGCCGCTCTTTACACAAGTTGTCATCGATAAGGTGCTCGTGCACAAGGGGTTCACGACGCTCCATGTGTTGGCGATCGGTATGATCGCGCTGGCGATCTTCGAAGCGATTGTAGGCGGGCTCCGGACCTACCTGTTTTCGCATACGACGAATCGGATTGATGTCAGTCTAGGCGCCCAACTCTTCCGGCATATCCTGGCGCTTCCCATGGCCTATTTTGAAGCCCGGCGCGTCGGCGATACGGTCGCACGCGTACGTGAGTTGGAACAAATCCGCCAATTCTTGACCGGTCATTCCGTGACGGTGGTGTTGGACGTCGTGTTCACCGCCGTTTTTCTGACGGTTATGTGGGCATACAGTCCCACGCTCTCGATCGTCGTCATGGCTTCGCTTCCGGTCTATGCGCTGCTGTCGATAGCCATTACGCCGGCTATCCGGGCGCGCTTGCACGAAAAGTTCAACCGAGGTGCTGAAAATCAGGCTTTTTTAGTCGAAGCGGTCAGCGGAATCCAAACCGTCAAAGCCATGGCGGTCGAACCTCCGCTCGTGCGGAAATGGGAAGAGCAACTGGCCGGTTATGTGCGGGCGAGTTTCCGCGCGACGAGCGTGATGATGATAGCCGGTCAATCCGCGACCTGCGTCCAAAAGGTGACCACTGTCGCGGTGCTGTGGCTGGGCGCCTATCGCGTGATCGACGGAGACCTGAGTATCGGACAGTTGATCGCGTTCAACATGCTGTCGGCACAAGTGACGGGGCCGATTCTTCGGCTGGTGAATCTCTGGCAGGAATTCCAACAAGTGGGTATCTCGATGAAACGGCTGGGCGATGTGCTCAACACTCAGCCGGAACCATCATATAACCCCACTCGAACTACGTTGCCTCGGGTCATGGGGCAGGTTCGATTCGAAGAAGTCACGTTTCGGTACCGGCCGGATGGACCGGAAGTCACCAGGAAGATGTCATTTTCCGTTGAACCTGGACAGGTTATCGGTATTGTCGGACGTTCGGGATCCGGGAAAAGCACCATTGCCAAGTTATTGCAGCGTCTCTACGTACCGGAGCGTGGACGCGTTTTGGTGGATGGAGTGGATTTGACGCAGGTCGATCCTGCCTGGCTGCGCAGGCAAGTGAGAGTCGTGCTCCAGGAAAATTTTCTGTTCAACGGCTCGGTCCGAAGCAACATCGCGCTGACCGATCCCGGCTTGGCGATGGAGCAAGTGATTCAGGCAGCGAAAATGGCGGGGGCCCACGAGTTCATACTGGAATTGGCGGAGGGCTACGACACACTGATCGGAGAGCACGGGTGCACACTCTCAGGCGGGCAGCGTCAGCGGATCGCCATTGCGCGGGCCTTGGTCGCGAATCCCCGTATTCTGATTTTCGATGAGGCGACCAGCGCATTGGACTATGAATCCGAAGCGGTGATCCAACGGAATATGGCGCAGATCTGCAAGGGACGTACGGTCTTTATCATTGCGCATCGGCTGAGTACGGTTCGACCCGCGCATCGCATCGTTGTTGTCGACAAAGGAGAGATCGTCGAAGAGGGGTCGCATAATGAACTCCTTCGGCTTGACGGATTCTATACCCGATTGCAAGGGCATCAGGTAGGCAAGGAATAGAGGCCTCTCGAATGGTCTTTGGGGCGTTCGGCAAACATTGGACAGGGTGGAAGACGGCATGGCGGGCCGAATCACGCCGACATGGCCTGTCCGCTGGTACCAGTGGACAGGCCATGGAGTTTCTACCGGCGGTATTGGAAATCCAGCAGATTCCTCCATCTCCAATCGGCCGAGCGCTTCTCTGGACGATCTTGGCTGCTTTCACTGCGGCAGGGTTGTGGGCCACATTGGGCTGGGTCGACATTGTGGCCACGGCGCAAGGCAAAATCATCCCTAGCGGCTACTCGAAGATCATCCAGCCGTACGAAACGGGCGTGATTGCATCCATTCATGTGCAGGATGGACAAACGGTCAAACAAGGCGATGTGCTGATCGAGCTCGATTCGACCCTCAACCGTGCCGATTATGATCGGGCGTTCAATGAATACCGGGCGACGAAAGTGGACGCGGCCAGGTTAAGGGCTTTGATCAAGGGACGAACTACTTTCGAGCCACCTGCCGGTGCAGATGGGATCTACCTCGCGCTGCAACAGCAGTTGTTGCGTGACCAGCTCGCCGAGTATCAGGCCAAGATCGCAGGAGCACAGCACCTTGTCGATCAACGTCAAGCTGCGCTCGAACAAACCAAAGAGAACATCCTCCGCTTGGAAGCCACGGTGCCGATGGAGATAGAACGTGCCGAAGCTTACAAGAAACTGCTTGAACACGAAGCGGTCACCAAGATGGACTTCCTGCAGGCCGAAGGACAGCGGATTGACAAGACGCAAGAGTTGGCCGGGCAAAAGAAGAAGCTCGAACAGGACCGGGCATCGCTTGCGGAAGCCGAAAAGCACTACCGAGCCATGGTGTCGGAGTTTCAACAGACGAAACAGGCGGAACTGTCGGCTCTCGAAACCAAAGCCGCCTCTCTTGCACAAGAGGTCACGAAGGCGGGTCAAAAGGCTGGTTTGCAGCGGCTGACCTCGCCGATCGACGGCGTCGTGCAACAGTTAGCGGTGCATACCATCGGTGGCGTCGTCACTCCAGCGCAACAGTTGCTCATTGTCGTGCCTCATGACCATCCGGTCGAAGTGGAGGCACAAGTCGAAAATAAAGATGTGGGATTTGTGCGGGAAGGACAGCCGGTCGAGGTCAAAGTCGAAACATTCCAGTTCACGTTGTATGGCACGATTCCCGGTCATGTCCTGACGGTTTCCGACGACGCGGCTCCTCTTGAAAAGATCGGACTCGTCTACCCAACCAGAGTCAGTATGGATCGATCGACGATCCGGGTCGATGGCAAGGAGGTAAACCTTTCGCCTGGGATGGCGGTCACTGTTGAGATCAAGATCGGTCAGCGCCGCATCATTGAATATCTCCTGAGCCCTTTGCTCAAATCCATGAAAGAAAGCCTGAGGGAGCGGTAACGGATGGTCCCATCGCCGGCGCTGCTTGGGCTCTGTCTGCTTGTCGTCCCTGTGCTCGAACCGGGCTTGGGGCAGGCCGGCGTTTCAACTGGAGAGTCCGGTAGCCTCAATCTTACTTTAAAAGGGGCATTGGCGGCGGCGATCAACAACAACCCCGAGGTGCTTCTGTACAAGGAGCGGATTCAAGAGGCCCACGGCCAAGTGCAGACACAATTGGGCGCGATGCTTCCCAACATTTCGGCCGATGTCAGGCAAACCAGGCGGACGCAATTTCTTGGAACGATCGGCCTGTCTCCGGTGCGTACCGATCCATTCAGTATTTTGGATACCAGAATCAGCGCGACACAAAATCTGTTCAGTCTCAGTCTGATCCAGCGCTGGCGGGCTTCACGTGAATCTCTGCACGTGACGGAACAGGAATCGGAAGCCAAACAGTTCGACACGATGGCCAGTGTGGCCCTGGTCTACATGGAAGGGTTGAAGGCCATGGCCATGATCGACATGCATGAGACGAATCAGCAGGTCATGAATGAGTTACTCGAGATTGTCAGGCAGCGACAGCGAGGAGGAGTCGCCATGGGCCTCGATATCGCCAGACTGGAGGCGCAATTAGCGGCTGAGAAGCAACAGGCATCATCAGCGCGGTATGACCTTGAACATGCCAAACTGAGTCTCATCAATCTACTTGCGCTGCCCGCGGAGATGCGGCTTATTTTGACCGATGAATGGTTGAGGGATGTGCGGGGTATACCGACGCCGCAGGGGGCGATGGAAGAGGCGTTGAGTCAACGTCCGGAGATTCAGGCACAGCATACCCGGGTGAAAGCCTCTGAGTTGACCTATTCATCTATCACGGGGGAACGAGTACCGTCGCTCGTGGCCCAGGGAGATTATGGACTTGTCGGTAATCGGTGGAACAATACCCTCGATACTTACAATATGGCACTGATTCTCCAGATTCCCATCTTTGACGGAGCCCAGCGTGAAGGCCGCATCGCCCAAGCCAGAAGTCAGTGGCAGCAAGAATCGTTGCGCATGAGATCGGTGCTCAATCAAGTCAAAATGGAAGTGCACGATGCCCTCGCTTCACTCACAGCGGCACAAGAGCAAGTGAATATCGCACAGGCAGGTCTACAGATGGCCACCAAGGAACTGAACCTCGCGCGGGAACGTTACACAATTCTTACCTCCACCAGTCACTTTGAGCTGACCAATGGGCTTTCATCACTGACCCGCGCCAGAGAAAACCTCGTCACCGCGCTCTTCCAGCTCAATGCCGCTCGCGTTCATCTCGCCCGGTCGACGGGAAATCTACATACACTGAGCTAAAAGCTGTTTTGTAGAAGCATATCAGTCAGCTTATGAGGCGGCTGTTCAGCCAGCCGATTCCATTAGCTGAGATTCACGTTCATCGCCATTGGCCGCCGTCGGTCAATACATGTGGTCCCTGGTTCGGCATCAATCTGTACATTCTCTTCACAGCCGATCGAATAAATGGACCTAGAGTCCGCATTACCTTGACTTGATCTAGTTATTCACTCAGACTCCAAACATGTACGATCGATCTGAAGGTGATCTCTTGCGTATGTTGGCCGATCGGACAGGAATTGCCGCCGACTACTATGATATCGCCGGCATGCACCATGTGACGACGGACGAAACGCGACGGGCTATCTTGGTTGCTATGAATCTGCGAGTTGCGAATCGCGAGGAACTCATTGCGGAGCTGGAGGCATGGGATAATCGTTGGTGGCTGCAAGGCTGTGAACCTGTCCATGTATTGCGATTGGGACGAGACGCAGGTACCTGGTCGTGGTATGGGCCGTGTGAGAGATCGGAGGATTCGGGTCTTTATGTTACGTGGTCGCTCTATGCGGAGAACGGAGAAAAGCAGTGTGAGCGAACGGACGGGCCGGGTCTCAGAGTCGAAGAGACTCGCACGATTCAGGGACGCAGGTTTGTTCGTGTCGCATTGGCGTTTCCACAAGATCTGCCGCTTGGCTACTACTCACTCAAAGCCCACGCAAAGGGAAGCGGCATGAATACGGAATTCACGTTCCGCCTCATTGTCGCGCCGGAGCGCTGTTACATTCCTGATGAACTTCAGCAGGGCATTCGATGGTGGGGCGTGGCCTTGCAGCTCTATTCATTGCGAAGCCATCACAATTGGGGCATCGGCGATTTTCGAGATCTGGGCGCCGTCATCGAATGGGCAGGAAAACGTCTGGGCGCTGCTGTGATCGGGTTAAATCCCCTCCACGCTCTCAAGAATACCAAGCCTTATCATATTAGTCC
>JAICUC010000042.1 GCA_025936075.1 Nitrospira sp.
GCTCAATCTCATTGCGATGCGACGGGGCGCCCGGTGAGCGCATCGCGCCTCGCCCCGTCAACTTTTGCATCCATCCCGCAGGTCGCCCCATAAACACCTCCTCAATCACAGGTGTTGCGTCGACCGGTTGAATCCGCCCTGGCTGCCTCGATCCGAGTGATGCAACACGGCTTCGGGCTTGCCTCGCCGCCAGATGGCCATGACCACCGCATCGGTGACCAATTGAGCCGTCATCGTGGCCTGCATCGACCAGCCCACCACCCGTTGGGAGAAGAGATCAAGAACGGCGGCGATGTAGCGCCACCCTTCGGCCGTCCAGAGATACGTGAAGTCGGCCACCCATTTGCGATTGGGGGCCGGGGCGTCAAACTGGCGATTGAGCGCATTCGGCGGCACCACGCCCGGTGACGGCGGGCCGGCATCGACAGGCATCCGCCGCCGTCTGGGCCGCGCCCGCAAGGCCTGTTGCCGCATCAGGCGCTCGATCCGATGCAGGCCGCACCCCTCACCCTCGGCCAGCAGGTCGTGCCACACGCGTCTCGAGCCGTAGGTCCGGTCGCTCTGCAGGAAACTCGTCCGGATCTTGGCGCCCAACACCTCGTCGCGACGAGCACGCTGGCTGCGTGGCCGCGTCAGCCACGCATAGAACCCACCCCGCGAGACACCGAGCGCCTCGCATAACCACGCCGTCGGCCAGTGCCCCCGGTGCTTCACGATGAAGCCACACGTCACAGCGACTCCTTCGCGAAGTAGGCCGCGGCTTTTTTTTCGAATGTCCCGCTCCGCCTTGAGCTTCGTCACCTCGCGTCGGAGGCACTCAATCTCCAGCTGATCCGGCTTCAGCTGTCCCTGGCCGGGGAAAGCCTGCGACGCATCGACGGCAGACTCCAACACCCATCGGCGTAACACGGTGCCATGCACGTCCAAATCCCGTGCGGCTTGTGCCACCGTCACGCCCCGTTCTCGAACCAGTTTCACCGCCTCCACTTTGAACTCTCGCGTAAACTTGCGTCGCTCCATGGCCCACCTCCGGTTTCATTGATACACCTAACTCGGTGTCATTGAAACCAGCAGCAGGCCAGTGCTCCTGAATTAAAATCAGAAATATCATGCTCTGCCGTAAGCTTTCAGGTGAGGAGATGTCAGGAATGAGACCGCTCATTCCCACGGCGCTCTGAACCGAATAAGATGCCGCAGTTTAGGATTGCTTGCAGGGGGCTTATCGAGCATGGCCGTAAAGCGCTTGAATGCCTCCAGGGATAGCCCGAAATATCGGCAATCGAGCAGGACCGTTTCGGCTTCGCGGCATGCCGCTTCCAGCATGAATTCCGACCGGCTTCGTCTCAGCACCTCCGCCGCTCGGTCGATCATCACCTTCTGCTTCCGACTGGCGCGGAGATTGATCGTTTTTCCCCGTCCTGTCTCTCTTGCCATAGTGACCTGCCTTTCTCCAGGCTAGAATAGAAAAGCTCGTTCACCAATTTCTTGAGGTTTGAAAACGCCGCGTTCGGAGTGCCCTGGTCAGAATACGATGAATGGGCTAGACAGAAGCTGACACACCGACGACTCGAAGTCCACTGGCTCGAGACGCCGTCGCCAATCCTTCATCATGTGTCGCCATCACAAGGTCTGCCCTCGTACGCTCTTTCCAGAGCAACGCCGTCGCGAGGTGAATGGCATCCAACGTGCCTAACGCAGTCGGTAACGGTTGTGCGGCCCTCGATAGAATCGGTCTTGTCAGCTCAACCACTTCAATCGCCTCCAGCAACCGAAACACTGTCTCTCGTCTGGCGGCAATCTCCGCATCCTTCAAACTTTCGCTCAATCTCAACCGATCCAACGTCCGCAGACATTCCACTTCGACCAGGGCTGAAGCCACCCCTTGCGTGATCGATCGCCACTCTTTGAGGGCATTGGCTTGCCCGAGAACAATGCGTAAAATTGTCGAGGAATCGAGGTATGCGATCACCGTTCGCCTTGGCGTTCTTCCAACAACAACGCGACGATATCTCGACGAAGTTTCAATGGTGGCGGTAGCGAGATCTGCTTGAGCGATGGTGCCTCCGGGAGTGGGTGTCGAATCGTCAGTGATGCCCCCTCTTCTTCATAGGGTACGATGCGCGCGATCGGCGTACTTCTATCCAAAACAGTAATAGATCGCCCTGCACGCACCTTTCGAAGGTGTTGGCTTAATCTGCTTTTTAAATCAGCTACTCGTACGTTACTCATAGTCATATACTAGTCAAGAATGGTCACGAAATCAAGTTTGAGTAGAGCAACATTGCAGGAATAGTCCCGGACCATACCGGAAGACATCTACTTTGATTGAAACTGTGACGCGAGCTCGCTCGGCTTGAAAACGCCTCGCTCGGTGATGATACCGGTGATGAGTTCGGCCGGGGTCACGTCGAAGGCCGGATTGTACACCGCCACATCTTTGGGTGCGACAGGATGGCTGCCGTGGATGGTCGTCACCTCAGACGGGTTTCGCTGCTCGATCGGAATATCAGCTCCCGATTTTGTTTTCAGGTCGATGGTCGAATAAGGAGCCGCGACGTAGAACGGAATGTTGTGGGCTTTCGCCAAGACCGCCACGGAATAGGTACCGATCTTGTTGGCGACGTCCCCGTTGGCAGCAATTCGATCGGCGCCGACGATACAGAGATGAATCTTCCCTTGCCTCATCAGTGAACCGGCCATGTTATCCGTGATGAGGGTGACCGGTATGTGATCCTGCATAAGTTCCCATGCCGTCAGCCTTGAACCTTGAAGTACAGGGCGAGTTTCATCCGCAATCACATTGATTCTCTTACCTTGATCCCATGCTGATCGGATCACCCCGAGGGCAGTCCCATACCCTGCGGTTGCGAGTGATCCGGCGTTGCAATGGGTCAGGATAGTCTCCCCATCAGAGATGAGCTTCGCCCCATGGCTCCCCATGGTCTTACAGAGGTCAATATCTTCTTCAAGTATCGCTTGAGATTCTTTTACGAGGGCCTGCTTGATCGCTGAGACCGGCTGAGCCTGTAGAGATTCGAGTTTCCGCCTCATCCGCTCAATCGCCCAGAACAGGTTCACCGCTGTGGGCCTGGTCGCCGCCAGTTCATCGCAGATTTTATAGACTGCCGCTGCCAAGGAAGCATGGTCTGCCGCATCAATCGCCTGTGCCCCCAAGGCGACACCCATGGCTGCCGTCACGCCGATCGCCGGCGCCCCGCGAACTTTCAGAGTACGGATCGCCTCCGCGACAGTTTGGTAGTCCCGGCAGTCGAGGAATTCAATCGTTCCAGGGAGCCGGCTTTGATCGAGCAAGCGAACGGCGCCGTCTTTCCATTCAACGGTGGGAACCATGGTGAGATCTTCTAGCGGGAATAGAGATGAAGTGCAAGCCCTATCTACGGCAACCGCTGACTTTGAGAACTCTGCGGATCAGCAACCGATCGCTGAATGTCATTTCCGAACGCAATCACCCCTCCTGTCGAGAACACATCCTCTACTTCTCCTTCTCCAGCACAACCTGATCCTGTCGTTCGTATTCTCCTCGTTCCCGTTCATGACGTGGCGAAACGGTCTGAGGTGGAATGTTCGCCGACTCATACCGCGTATGCCCGGCACTACCGACTGACTCGATCAGCACTCGCACGCCGATAGCCGCCACGGCTCCCAAAAGACAAAGAAATAGAATCGTCCCCCACCTGCGAAGCTTGCATTTCCAAGACCGATGGTATATGAGACCTGGGCTCATCTCCGATTCCTTATCGTTGAGAGCATTGTCTAGTCATAGTCCTCAACCGTCTACGGCTCATCAGAAGACGAGTTCGCCGCTGTGATTCAACACCATAGTCCGACAAGATCGGTATATCGGTAAGCTGCGGCTCTGACTTGAATGAACGGCCTCTTTGATCTTCCATCCTTGTTTAACTTTTGTGACTCTTGATGCCTCATGACCTCACTTATTCCCAGCCTTTCTCATGACAGGAGCCGGCCGCGGGTTGCGCGTATTCAGCTCCCTCTCCAAAGTGGCGCGGATGAAACCACTCGTCGTGTACCCTTGTTGCTTGAGCGCGTCGAGCTGCTCCTTCAACTCGACAGGCAGTTGGACGACAATGCGAACGAGCTTTGACATGATCGCGACTCCCTTTGGGTAAAGTACTCATATGGCATGGAACTTCTGCACAGGCTGTGCCTTGCAAGCATCTCATTGCCGGTATGAAATGCCGACACTTCTCCCGCATTCCTTCAACATTTCTCCCCGACAGAGTCAAAAACTGTCCTTCATGACCCGTCTTGTACAGAAAGGTGCGCCTCCAGAGGAAAATGTGACGAGAGCTGGAGAGAAGGAATGTGGATGGTTATGAGAATTGGAGAAAGAGTCGGTGCCAATTCTGAGATTCGCAGCGCAAAAGACAATGCGGAAAGTCTACAGGTCGCACAATAAGATCCCGCATGCGGCTTACCGTGAACTCGGATGTCGAGAGCCGTCCTGTCACCCAAATCGCTCCATCACGATCCGTGCGAAAGACTGGAATGTGCTGATCTTGATAGGTTTCCAGGACCGCTTCCATCGGATGTCCATAAGGATTCGCCGCACCCACCGAGATGACCGCATACTGTGGCTGGAGTTGCCGAAGCCAATCCGGATCCAGCGAGCTACGCGCTCCGTGATGGGGCACTTTCAGTACGGTCACCGGTCGGTACCCTTCTTCGTTCAACCGCCTCAATCCGGCAGTTTCAATATCGGCTGCAAAAAGGATGGAATAGGCTCCACACTGCAGTCGCGAGACGATGGACAGATTGTTCAATAGAGTCCCGGTATGGGGCTGAGTGGACGCACGGATTACCGGTGTGTCAGGTGGATTGAGAATGCTCAGTTGGCACCCGCCGGACTGCAACAGGTCTTGGCCACGCACAGCGATGTGTTGATCGATATGTCGGTCATGAAGGGCGGTTTTGAGATCTTCCGCGAATTTCTCTGCGCGTTCTATTCCACCACTCCAGTACCGTCCGACCGACATATGCCGGAGTACCCAAACCAGTCCGCCGACGTGATCCAGTTGCTGGTGTGTCCCAATGACATGGGATAGATGGTGGATTCTCCGGCTCCACAGAAACGGCGCAATTACATTTTCTCCCATGTCAAATCGTTCATATCGAGCTCCGCCGTCGATCAGAACCGTCTGACCATCCGGCAACTCGACAACGGCGCTATCTCCTTGTCCAACGTCAAGGAATGTGACACGCCAATGGTCGCCGTCTGCTTGCGACACGGGAGGGCTCAGCCACCAACCGATCAGCAATACCGACAAACCGGCGCCTGCCACTCGGACTCGCCACGGTATGACCTGAAAACTTGCGAGAAGTAACCCGGCGTAAAACAGGGCGATCGCTGGTATGGATGGTGCTGCCACATGCCACTCCCCGCCTGGGAGGCGGGCGCACCACTGCAATCCAAGCACCATCAACCCGAACAATTGTTCCATCGCTGAGCCGAGAATCAAAGACTCGACCCCCGTCATGATCGTCCACAGGGCGGCAAACAGTCCAAGAGGCACCAGGATGACGCCGGTAAACGGGACGGCGATCAGGTTGGTGACGGTTCCCATCCACGGAACCTGATTGAAATAGAACGCAACCATGGGCAACGTCGCCACCGTCACAGCCCCGCTCATCGCCAGCGCGTTGAGCGCGTGGTTCATGAAGCGGTCTCTCAGCCGACTGACGGTTTCCGCCGCGTCGGCGTTCCATGATTTTGTGAATACGATCATGCCGATCATCACGAGTACGGAAAGAAAGGAGAGTTGAAAGGAAATGTCGAAGATGGCACGAGGATCATGCAAGAGAATAACCAGGAGAGCCACAGCCATCGCATGACCCAGATGGCGCTCATACCCCAGCCACATGGCGATCATCGCCAGAGTGATCATCACGAGCGACCGCATGGTCGCTAACTCAGCCCCTGCAAGCAAGGCATAGAGTGCGACAGCCGGCCAGGCGATCAGAATTGCGATCTTCGACGGCGTGACTGTTCGTGATAGCGTCAACAAGAGCATGGAGGGAAGCCAAAGAACGAGTCTTTTCACCAACCAAAAAACCACGAGGGCCACGAGCCCGAGATGTGAACCGGAGATCGAGAGCAAATGAACCGTTCCGGTCACCATGAACCAGTCTTGAAGATGTTGTTCCAGATAACCTCGCTCACCGATGATCATGCCGAGAAATAATCCTCGTGTGGGTTGGCTCAATGTCTTGACGGCTGCCGCACGTATCGTATCCCTCCAATGATCGATCCGGTTCCATACGCTCCATAACCCGATTTGTGGCTCTGCCTCCAACAACGTCACCGCCTGAGCACCGATCACGGTGGTCAGAAGATCGACACCCTGTCTCTCCATATAGGCGGCATAATCGAAGCCGCCGGGGTTCAACGCCCCTCGTGGACGGTGGAGTTTTCCCTGAAACGAAATACGGTCGCCGTGATGAAGCGTGAGACCAGGGTCGCGCCACACAAGACGGATGTGTCTCGGTTCCAAATCCGATTCGTCTGTTTGAACCAAAATTGTCTGTCGTCCCACACTATGCTGAACGGGAGCGACGACTCGACCGACGACCGAGGCTTGAACAGTCTCATGAAGCGGCGGTGACATATGGGGAGATCTCGACATCGGAACGGTGAGACTCCAGTACACCACTCCGGAAAGAAGACCGGCATACAACAGCAGTGCGGAGAGTGAGCCGATAGAACCGGCTCGCTCTAGAATGCCGAATCCAACGGCAATGCCGACCAATAGAGCTATGATGGAGAGTGGAAAAAACGGAAGCTGCGCCCCACACAGAAGACCGAAGAAAAACGCTGCTGTGAGGGCTGGGAGCATGAGCTTCCCTCATGGACCGGAGGAGGGAACACTCAGCCGATATGTTTTCGTACGACCCTGGCAAGATCCTCAGCCACTTCCTTGACCATGGTGGACTGTTCTCCTTCCACCATGATCCGCAACAGCGGCTCTGTCCCGGAATATCTGATGAGGACTCGCCCACACCCGTTCAGGCGACGCTCGCTCTCTTGTATGGCGCCATCAATGTCGGGAATGGATTCCAATCTCGGCTTCTTCGTGACATGCACATTCACCAACACTTGTGGGACAGCGGTCATCGCCTTGGCCAACTCGGATAACGGCTTCTTCGTCCGCTTCACCAATGACAACATCTGCAGAGCCGAGATGAGGCCGTCTCCGGTTGTGTTATGGTCAAGGAATATGAAGTGTCCCGATTGCTCCCCTCCGAAGTTATAGCCTTCAGCCAACATTCGTTCGAGCAGATACCGATCACCGACCGGCGTCCGAATCAGCGTGACACCCGCTTTCGACATCGACAGCTCCAAGCCAAAGTTGCTCATCACGGTTCCGACCAAGGTCTGCTTGGCGAGGAGACCGTTTCGATGAAGATCCAGGCCCAAGGCCGCCATCACATGGTCGCCATCGATGACTGTTCCCTGTTCGCAGACAAAGACGGCTCGATCGGCATCGCCGTCCAACGCGATGCCGAGATCCGCTTTGTAACGACGTACCGACTCTTGCAGGAGCTCAGGATGGACGGCGCCGCACCCCGCATTGATGTTCATGCCGTCCGGTTTATTGCCGATGACTTCAACCGTGGCTCCCAATTCCCTGAGGACCATCGGAGCCACTTTGTATGCGGCCCCATTCGCGCAATCGACGACGAGCTTGATCCCTTGAAAATCCAGGTCCTTGGGCAACGACCGTTTTGCAAATTCAATGTAGCGTCCTTCTGCATCATCGATGCGGTAAGCTTTGCCGATGAGATCTGCCGTGGGTCGAAGGTGACTGATTTCATCCGATACGATCAGTTCTTCAATGCGAGCTTCCACTTCATCGGGAAGCTTGAATCCGTCGCTTGAAAAGAATTTGATTCCATTGTCTTGGTATGGATTGTGTGACGCTGAGATGACCACTCCGGCATCAGCCCGCAGACTCCTGGTCAAAAACGCGATCGCCGGCGTGGGCATCGGTCCGACTAACAGGACATCGACCCCCATCGAACAGATCCCCGCCATCAAAGCGGATTCCAGCATATATCCCGAGATACGAGTGTCTTTACCGATCACAATTTGATGGCGGCCCGCTCGTCGCATAAAGAGATGTGCGGCGGCTCGCCCCAGTTGCATCGCCATTTCGCTGGTCATGGGATCGAGATTGGCGACCCCTCGGACGCCGTCGGTTCCAAATAATTTACGCATCATGCTCCTGTCCGCAAGATGACCAGCGTGGATTCAACGCTGCAGCCATCTTGACTACGTCGATCATCATGGCCACATCATGGACGCGCACAATGTGAGCACCGCGATCGACCGCCAACGCCACCGCCGCCGCGGTTCCCCACTCTCGATGCTCAACAGGCCGTTCAACCACTTTTCCGATAAACGCCTTCCGCGACAGCCCGACCATCACGGGGCGGTTCAATGCCGCGAAGGCGCACAATCCGTCAAGGAGGTCAAGGTTATGAACCACCAGCTTACCAAAACCAAAGCCTGGATCAAGAATGATGTTTGTTCGAGCAATTCCTGCACGCAGAGCATTTTGGAGGCGCTCCTCAAGAAAATGCACGACTTCGCCGACCACGTTGGAATAATGCGGTGATCGTTGCATCGTTTGCGGAGATCCTTGCCTATGCATCAGAACGACTCCCGCATCGAAGCGGGCAATGACCGACGCCATCTCTGAATCTTGCCGCAACGCGCTCACGTCGTTGATGATTGATGCTCCTGAATCCAGCGCGCGTTGAGCCACTCGAGACTTGGTGGTATCGATCGAAATAGGGACCGATACACGATGTACCAATCCTTTCACGACCGGGATAACGTGAGCCAATTCATCCTGTTCACTAATAGAATGTGCGCCGGGTCGAGTTGACTCTCCCCCAACATCGATAATGTCCGCCCCCTGCTCAATAAGTTCCAGTGCGTGGGCGATGGCTTGTTCAGGTTCGACATATCGCCCCCCATCATAGAAAGAATCACTCGTAACATTGACGACGCCCATAATAAGCGGACGCCCTTTGCAATGAATCTCGCGCCCTTTGGCGGAGAACCAATGTTGCGTCATTACCGCTTGTGACGATATTCGATCCAACTATTCCACCGACGACAAGAAGACCCAACCTATCGCTTCGGTTATCCCGGAGGAATCAGACGCAGTGAGGTCCGTGAATGCAGCACCATAGGGCCAACGGCTCCAACACGAACGAACCGTTGGCACAATACATTTAGGCTGGAACTGTTTGAGAAGAGGATTGCAGCAGAATCTGATCGATTTCCGGTGCGTCGAGCACTTCTTTTTCAAGCAGCGCCTCCGCCAAAGCCTTCAGACTCGTCATTTGCTCAGTCAGCACGCGTTTGGCACGTTCATAATTCTCCGTGACGAAACGCTTGATCTCCAAGTCGATTTCAAGCGCGACTTGATCACTGACATCCCGTTTAGTCGCAAAGTCTCGCCCCAGAAACACCGAATCTTCCTTTTGGCCGAAGGTCAATGGCCCCAACTTCTCGCTCATACCCCATTCGCAGACCATCTTGCGGGCGAGGTCTGTCGCACGTTCAAGATCGTTACCGGCTCCTGTTGTGACATGTTTGAACACGAGCTCTTCAGCAACACGTCCGCCCATAAGGATCGCCAAGGTGTTGTAAAGAAATTCTTTGGAATAGTTGTGGCGATCATCGGTCGGTAGCTGCATTGTCACACCCAGTGCCCGTCCCCTGGGAATGATCGTTACCTTATGAACCGGATCCGTCCCGGGAAGAAGCTTCGCCATCAACGCGTGACCAGCCTCGTGATATGCCGTGATCCGTTTCTCTTCCTCGGTAAGGATCATGCTTTTGCGCTCGGCACCCATCATGACCTTATCCTTGGCCATCTCAAAGTCGATGTTTTCGACTTCCTTCTTGTTCTGACGAGCCGCCCACAACGCTGCTTCATTCACCAGGTTTTCCAGATCAGCTCCTGAAAACCCAGGCGTTCCTCTGGCAATCTTTTCCAGCTCCACATTGGTGGCGACAGGAACCTTTTTCGTGTGGACCTTCAAGATTTCAGAACGGCCTTTGAGGTCCGGACGATTCACCACCACTTGCCGATCAAAGCGTCCAGGCCTCAGCAAGGCAGGGTCGAGCACATCGGGGCGATTGGTCGCCGCGACCAAAATGACTCCCTCGGTTGTATCGAAGCCGTCCATTTCCACTAACAACTGATTGAGCGTTTGCTCCCGTTCGTCATGGCCACCGCCGAGGCCGGCACCACGTAAGCGGCCGACCGCATCAATTTCATCGATGAAAATAATGCACGGAGCATGTTTCTTCCCTTGCTCAAACAAATCCCGTACCCGTGAAGCTCCAACGCCGACAAACATCTCTACGAAGTCGGAACCACTGATGCTGAAGAAGGGCACCCCGGCTTCTCCCGCAATAGCCTTCGCCAGCAAAGTCTTTCCTGTTCCCGGGGGTCCGACAACGAGTACGCCCTTGGGGATGCGTCCACCGAGCTTCTGAAACTTCCGAGGGTCTTTCAGGAATTCAATAATTTCAAGAACTTCCTCTTTCGCTTCATCGACTCCGGCCACGTCGGAGAAGGTGACTTTTTTTCGCTCTTCCGTCAGCATACGTGCGCGACTCTTTCCGAATGAAAGGGCCTTATTCCCGCCAATTTGCATCTGGCGCATCAGGAAAAACCAGAGGCCGAGGAAGAGGATAAATGGTCCCCACGTGACGAGGAATGTGATATACCACGGACTCTCATCCGGCGGCTTGACCTCAATCTGAACATCTTTTTCACGAAGGACCTTGACAAGATCAGGGTAGTCCGCTGAGTAGGTACGGATGCGAGTCTTGTCCTTCAAGACCCCGCTGATGTGATTACCTTTAATAATGACCTTTTCAAAATCGCCTTTGTCGAGCTTTGCCATAAAATCGCTGAATATCACTTCTTCTTCAGGTGCATGAGTCGGTACACTGAATAGATTGAACAGGAGAATCATGAACAAGCCGACCACCACCCAGAAAAGCAAGTTCTTGACCCGGGAATTCATCCAGTTCTCCTTCGCGACAACGTTGGACGCAACGTATTCAGAAATCGAAGTGATGTTAACATAGCCTTGCGCAACTTGACAACAGCCGGTTGGAAAACTCTACTCCTCTTGCTGGCTCAGCTGATCAAGGACCGCGAGGTACGGAAGGTTCCGGTATTTTTGTCGGTAGTCGAGTCCGTAACCGACAACGTACTGGTTCGGAATTTTGAATCCGATATACTGCAACTGCACATCGACGACGCGGCGCTCCGGTTTACTGAGCAACGTACATACCTTGATGCTTCTCGGTTTCTGCTTCGCCAATGCCTTTGTGAGATATTGAACCGTCAATCCTGAATCAACGATGTCCTCAACCAACAGCACATCTCTATCCCTGATCTTTTCGGTCAGCTCGGTCATGAGCTTGACCTTCCCGGACGTCTTCACCTGGGTCCCATAGCTCGTCACGATGATGAAATCTATCCGCACTGGAATTCGGATCGCTCGTGCCAAATCAGCAAAAAACGCATAGGCTCCCTTTAATACTCCGACGAGTACGAGGTCTTTGCCGACATAGTCGGCGCTGATCTGTTTTCCCAGTTCACGGATACGGCTTCGCATTTGCTCCTGGGTGACAATCGGGCGTCCGAACATACGTTCCATCTCACTCAGCCCCTTTCCTCAGAGAGAGATTATCAGAAGTGAACACCAAACAGCGTTTGGTTGCGGCAGTGGGTGTCCAACGATCATCCTGTCGATAACCAACGATCCACAAGATTCCCTCGGGAGCCACCACCAGGGGAATGAGTGATCGGGCCGCAACCGGTATCTTCAGATCCGTGAAAAAATCCTGCAGCTTCTTTGAATGTCCTCCCATCCCTGCGGGATGAAATCGATCTCCCGGCAACCAGTTCCGTACCATCAGTGGCTGGGACACCCGATCGGCATCCACCAGAATCCGATTCTTTCCAAAAAGGGCAGCACCACCACTTTGGATATGTGCCTGCTGTTGTACCTGAAGTCGTTGACCCGTTCCAGACCATGTGATTTCTCCCGGTACAGATAAGACTTCCTGACATCTGCCGTGCGGTTGTCCAATATGAGACATCTCTTCTGCTTGAAGCGGAACAAACCGTAGACGGCGATCATCGATAACAACGCGTCCCCCCTTTACATCGAGACTTGAACCAGATCCGCTTTTTAAGGCCAGGCTAATGATGCGATCAATCGTTCGGATACTGGGCGCGCGGAATCGGCCATCATTCTGCCGAAAAAGATTCCGGATGCAACGCCGTTGAAAGGCATACGGAAGCTCCAGAAGAAACCTGCGATCGATCCCCCACTCTCCGGCAGATCCTCGTTTCACGGCGGAAGAGGAAAGAGCCTTGACCTGATCATCCAGACTCCGATCGTCTTCTCTACAGATATCCGCAAGCCTGCAGAGTGCATCGACGCTGGACGGGACCAACCGATTCAGAGTCGGAATCACCTCTCTCCTTACTCGATTCCGCAAGTAGTGCGGCTGAAAATTGCTGGAGTCTTCCCGAAACGACAACCCTGCCGTGCGGAGATAGACCAGTACTTGCTCCCGCTTGATATCGTACAAAGGCCGAATAATCTTGTTATCGCGGAATGCCGGCATACCCGAAAGACCCGCGAGCCCCGCCCCACGGAGCATCCAGAGCAAGACCGTCTCTGCCTGATCGTCTGCCGTATGACCTATGGCGATACGGTCTGCTCCGCACGTCTCGGCAATTTCCTGCATCACCCGATAGCGGAGGTCACGGGCTTCAGCCTGCAGCGATGCCTTGCGCCTACCGGTGTGAACTTCAACCCGTCGAACATGGAGAGGAACTCCCCGTCCTTGACAAAAGGCCTCCACAAATTTTTGGTCCCCATCGGACTCAACCCCTCGTAGCCCATAGTTGCAATGCACGGCTGATAGGGTCAGCTTCCAACCCGACCGGAAATGATGCAGGATGGATAGTAGCGCGATGGAATCAGGCCCCCCCGAGATAGCGACCAATATGTGCTGTCCACGTTGAAAAAGGTTTCTGAACCGGACCGTTCGAACGACATGATGGAACAGCGGAGGCCAGGCCATTTTATCGATGGATCTTCCGAAGGCCGATTGCAAGGGCTCATTACCCTCCGATTGTTCCATGATATCGACGTAGGATGCCTCTCGCAGAATCTACGTCAGCCGTGATTTGCCGGCTGAGAGCTTCTCCGCTATCAAACTGCGCGTCGCCTCGGATACGACCGATAAACTCAACAGTGAGCGTTCGTCCGTATAGCTCGTGTATCCCATCCAGGATGGATACTTCCAATCTCCGCTCATCACCATCAAAGGTCGGTCTTGTGCCGATATAGGCGACCGAATCATGTCGCTCCTGATCCAGAATCGCGACAGCGGCATAAATTCCATCAGCAGGAGCCACACGGTCAGGGGGTAACTCAAGATTTGCGGTAGGGCATCCTAATGTTCGTCCCCTCCCCTCTCCGGGATAGACGATCCCGCTCAGAGCATAGTGTCGGCCGAGTAAGACAGCCGCTTGCTCAACATGCCCTGCGATGATGAGCTGTCTGATACAAGTCGAGCTCACCACTCTTCCATTGATCATCACGGGAATAATCGGATGAACGATAAAACCGAATCGTTTGCCGAGCTCGGTCAAATCGTCGATTTGTCCTGCTCGTTTGTGCCCAAAGGCAAAATGTTGTCCGACAAAAATCTCTTTGAGTCCCAGCCTTTTAGACAGAACCTGCTCAGCGAACATCTCTGGAGAAAGTGACGCAAATGCTTGGGTGAACTCCAGGGAGATCACTTGATCGATTCCGGCTTCTTCAAAACGAGCACGTTTCTCATCCCCGCTGGTCAAGAACTGCAGATCAACGTGAGGCGCAAGAATTTTCACCGGGTGAGGATCGAAAGTCAGGACGACAGCCGTTCCCTGAGCACGGCGCGCCGTCTCCACCACCTGCTTCAAAAGCGCACGGTGACCGAGATGATGGCCGTCGAAATTTCCGATGGTACCCACCGGATATGGCCGTACGACCTCGTCCGAATATCCGCGGGTCACTTTCATCGTCGATCAATGAAGCAGCTTGGCGGCGTCTTTCGCAAAGTACGATAGGATCAGATCGGCTCCCGCCCGCTTGATCGCCAACAGCGATTCCATCATAGCACGTGATTCATCCAGCCACCCCGCCCTCGCTGCCGCCTTAATCATACTGTACTCGCCGCTCACCTGATAGGCCGCCAGTGGGAGAAGCATACGAGCACGAGCCATTGCAATGATGTCCAGATACGGTAGGGCCGGCTTCACCATGACGATATCGGCACCTTCGCCGATATCGAGCTCGATTTCGCGCAGCGCTTCGCGCGCATTAGCCGGATCCATCTGATAGGACTGTCTGTCACCGAATTGCGGACTGGAAAAAGCCGCGTCGCGAAACGGCGCATAGAAACAGGAAGAGAACTTGGCGGCATACGCCAGGATCGGCAGATCGGGAAACCCGGCTCGATCCAATTCGCGTCTGATCGCAGCGACACGGCCGTCCATCATATCCGATGGTGCGACCATATCGGCTCCAGCCTCGGCATGGGTGCGTGCCATCACCGTGAGACACTCGATCGTTTCATCATTAAGAATTTTTCCATCTTTGACGATTCCGCAATGTCCGTGGCTGGTATACTCGTCGATACAAACATCCGTGATCACAAGTAATCCCGGCACGTGTTGTTTGACGGCTCTGATCGCCCGCTGCACAATGCCGTTGGGATCCCACCCTGAGCTGCCCCGCTCGTCTTTGTGGGCCGGTATCCCGAATAGAATGATGGCGGGGATACCTAAGGCTTGAATCTCCCCAGCCTCTTTGACCAGCAGATCGACCGACAGCCGAAACTGGCCCGGCATTGAAGTGATTTCTTCACGGCGATCCTGCCCCTCGACCACAAACAGCGGGTAGATAAAATCCGATGAGGACAGAGTCGTTTCACGTACCATCCGACGTAACGATTCATGTTGTCTCAGCCGTCGGAGCCGCTGGATTGGAAATCCCATCGCCGACCTTACTTTCGTGGCAGGTTGGTCAAGAACACGACGAGGTCACGAACGGAAATCACACCGACCAGCTTTCCATCGCGCGTGACACCTAGATGGCGGAGATGAGATTGCGCCATCAAATCGTTGGCGTCGAGCAACGTCTTGCTCTCTTCAATGGTCATGATCGGCGCCGACATGATTTGCTCAACCGTCGTTTTGGTTGCATCCGCCCCAGCCGCAACCACTCGACGCACCATATCCGTATCCGTGATGATTCCGATGATCTCGCGATCGTTGGTCACGAACAAGCTGCCGATCCCACGATCACGCATGATGCGGGCGGCCATCTGAGCATCTGTATCACGAGGCACCGTCACAAACTTTTCCCGGGGAATCATGAATGACTTTACAGGAACCATTTCGTCCTCCCTCCTTGTATAGGTCCATCGTACATCTTGCGTGCATTCATATTACTGCAGAGCTCCCGTGGTTAGCTGATCACGGCTTCCATAATGGTCGGCGATTGCATCCACCATCGCCGGAATCGTATTCTCATTCGGCATGATGGAGACCGTCAAACCATATTCCTCCGCCGTCTTAGCCGTAATGGGTCCGATGCAAGCAATCGTGACGAATTGCAACAACGGCTTCACCGCGTCAACACCGCCGAGCATCGCGACAAAGTTGCGGACCGTGGAAGAACTGGTAAACGTGGCCACATGAATCCGATGATCCATGAGTTCCTGCAGCCATCCCCCTGAATTGTGATCCGGTGTGAACGTTCGGTATACGGGAATGACATCGACATGCGCCCCGGCCGCACGAAGTTCGTCCGGCAAGAGCTCTCTGGCCACCTCCGCTCGTGGGATGAGGATACGGGTTTTTTCTACACCCCGCCGGTTCAGTGTGGTTAATACTCCTTCCGCCTGATACTCTGCCGGAACCACATCCGCTCTGACACCAAACTTTTCCAACTCCTGAGCCGTGCGGGGTCCAATGCAGCACAGCCGCCGTCCCGCCAAGCAACGTGCGTCGAATCCGCGAGCCAACAACCTTGTCATGAAACGGCTCACGCCATTGACGCTGGTAAAAACAATCCAGTCGTACGTCCCGATCTCCAATATGGCTTGATCGACAGGCCCCCAGTCGAGCGGAGGAACGATCGTGATCGTCGGAGCTTCGACCGGTTCAGCTCCATAGCCGACCAATCGGGCAGCTAACTCACCGGCTTGGTCTTTCGCGCGCGTCATGAGCACCCGTTTTCCAAAGAGCGGCCGTCGCTCGAACCAGTTGAGTTTCGACCTCAATCGAACGACCTCTCCCACGACAATGACGGTCGGCGGCTCCATCTGTACCGCATTGGCCTTGTCCGCAATATCAGCCAAGGTACCGGTGACGGTCTGTTGTGAGACTCTCGTTCCCCATCGAATGATCGCGACCGGAGTGGCTCCTGATCGCCCTTCGGCCATTAAGGTAGCGGCGATCGTCGAAAGATTTTTCATACCCCTGAGAAAGACGACGGTACCTTGGTTCGCCGCCAGCCTTGACCAGTCCAGAGCCGTGAAAGGTTTCTCTGGATCTTCATGTCCGGTGACGATGGTAAGCGCGGATGCCAACGTTCGATGAGTCACGGGAATACCGGCATACGCAGGGGCGGCCACCGCAGCGGTCACCCCCGGAACGACTTCAAACTCAATCCCGGCCAAGGCGAGCGCTTCCGCTTCTTCTCCTCCCCGCCCAAAGACAAACGGATCCCCGCCCTTCAAACGCACAACCACATCGCCTGCATTGGCTCGATCAATCAGTAGGCGATTGATGGTCTCCTGCTCGGGATATTTTCCTTTGCCTCTCCGTCCGACATAGATTCGCTCAGCGCGGTCTTGCGCATGGGCAAGGAGGCTGGGATTGGCGAGATAGTCGTAGAGAACCACATCAGCCTGCTCAAGACACTCTTTTCCCCGAAGGGTCAAGAGCCCCGGATCTCCGGGACCGGCGCCGACCAAATAGACCTTCCCCTTGTTTCGTCGTACCATGTTCACGCTGATCCGTAAATCTCTCGGAGAATTTTGTCCCCTCCCCGAGCCAACAATCGTTCAGCCAACTGAACCCCCAGCGTATGAGCCTGCTCAGATGTCCCTTCGA
>JAICUC010000230.1 GCA_025936075.1 Nitrospira sp.
TCGCAGGTGTGGGTCCAGGTCGGGCTGAGCGACTTGCTGTACAGATGGTGCAGTTCCGGTGAGACCCATGTCGGCGCATGAATGCCGTTGGTCACACTGCGGATAGGGATCTGGTCGGTCGGCAATCCCGGCCAGAAATGCTGCCACATCTCGCGAGTCACTCGCCCATGCTCACGGCTGACTCCGTTGACATGGGCCGACAAGCGCATGACCAGTGCGGTCATGTTGAACCCGTGCCCTTGCGATTCCGGTGTTTCACCGAGACGGAGAAATTCATCGCGCGAGAGGCTCAGTTGTTCCCAGTAGCCGGCGAAGTATCGATCCATCAGGTGGTGCGGGAAGACATCGTGTCCGGCCGGCACGGGTGTGTGCGTCGTGAACACGGTACTCTGGCGGACCAGCTCGCTGGCTTCCGCATGGGACGAACCCTTTTGAACAAACTCGCGGATCCGCTCCAGGGTGAGAAAAGCCGAGTGACCTTCGTTGGCATGCCACACCGCCGGGGAGATGCCGAGCGATCGCAACATGCGCACGCCGCCGATGCCCAGCAAAATTTCCTGACAGAGCCGCATTTCTTGATCCCCGCCGTAGAGACGGGCGGAGAGAGCACGGTCCTCCGGGCTATTTTCCGGCACATCCGTATCGATGAGAAAGAGCGGGATCCGTCCCACCAGCACTTTCCAGACGGCCGCGATCACACGACGGCTGCCCATTTCAACGGCAAACCGGCATGGTTCTCCCGACGGAGTCAGGGCCAGATGAACCGGAGATTCGTCTCGGTTGAAAGGGGAGTAGGCCGCCTCTTGCCAACCTTCCGGCGTGATCCGCTGACGAAAATACCCTTGCGGGTACATGAATCCAATGCCGACGAGCGGCAAGCCAAGGTCGCTTGCCTCTTTACAGTGGTCCCCGGCCAAGATTCCGAGACCGCCGCTATAAATCGGTACGGAGGCATGCAATCCGAATTCCGCCGAGAAATACGCGATGGTGGTCTTCGTCAAATCGGCATGGTGCGTTCCGGCCCAACTCTTCTTATTGGCCAGATATTCATCGAACAGGCGGAATACCGCCGAGTATTGGCGGAGGAACGACGGGTCTTCGGCCAAGCGCGCCAACCGGTCCGGTTTGACATCAGACAAAAGTTTGACCGGATTGTGGTTCGTGAGAAACCACAAGGTCGGGTCCACGACCTCGAATAGCTGGCGAGCTTCCAACGTCCAACTCCACCAGAGGTTTTGCGCCAGTTCTGGAAGCCGATGGAGGCTCTGAGGGAGGGAATTATTCACCATATTAGAAGAATCCACAAACACTCCTTTGGTCAAGATCACGCAATCGGTATCGGCAATGTCGGACGATCACAGGCCGGATCAGGCATGCCCTGCCTTATGCCACGAGGCCCAGTCTTTGGAGAATGCCACGGCGGCATACCGTTCGCCAAGGATTTTTGCGACCCGATTTAGGAGTTTGGTGAGTTGTTGGAGTTCGGAGGGAGTGAGGTCCTCTCGGAACCGTGGGTGGAGGCCCCAACGGGTCTCAACTTCTTCGCCCGACACGCTCGACATCAAGCTGACGAGCTTGATCTCCTGCCCGGTCGTTTTCTCTTGTTCGGCGACGTTCGTGACGGACGCGGGTGCACTTTCCGACGCGTCAAGAGAGGGAGGAGCCTGTCCTTGCAGGACCGCGCTGAGTGCCGGCACAATGGCACTCGCACAGAGCATCGCCGCTGAACTGAGCTGCGCGTTGCCCGGAGCACCGAGGGCCTCGGCCACTTTGTCACCGAAGTCTCGGAACATCTCATTCTTGGTTTTGGACTCTTCGGAGATCAAGAATTTATAGTTCTCATAGGCCTGTCGACTTGCCGCCACGGTCGTGCCGATCGTCAGCACGATTTCCATCTGATCCGCGTTGTTTCCGAACGCCGGCTCCAGCACACGTGTCAATTGTTGCGTCACGGCGTCTTCCAACCCGTTCATGAATGTCATCTGGTCTTTTAACGGGACGTGCAGGGCCACCAGCCGGTCCGTGAGGTTGAACATAATCTTGAGAAATTCCAAGTAGAGGCTCCATTCATCCTGGCGCTTGAGCTTCATCGCCTGCTTGGGCGCATTGCGCTTCATCATCGTGACCGATTCGCCCGACACGGCGAGCATCAACTCCGCCAGCTGGCGGAGGCGTTCCTTATATTCAATGTTAGGAGTAGCCATAGGCGATTACGAGTAACGGGGAATTATAACGGAGACTGGTGCGGGGAGCAAAGAGGGCCAGCGGTTGAGTCTTCTTGTGCTGAACCACAAGCGTGTTTTAGGCGGAGCTGTGTATCTGAAAACGGTAAATAGCTCCACCTTTAGCCCATCGAGATATCCGATGCGCACACTGACGCAGGAGTCCCGTGTCTCTCGGCTGTGAGATGCCGGTTGATCTGCTTCTATGATCGAATGGGCTTATGAATTGGTTCAGCTTGAGCGCTGCGGCGACGATCGGTTTGGCCCAGTTCGGCGTGGATGTCAGGTCCGTCGGTCCGAGAATTTTGCCCTGCTCCATGTGCAGCACCGGTTTCAGCTTCCGTGTTCGGCCTGCTGAGGGGGCCGCGTCCGTGCTGTTGTCGTACATGCGCAGAGTTGTGAGGTATGGAAGCAACACGATGAGGTTGAGACGGCTATGTTCGTAGCGCCGATGAATGTCGTGCGCAGGGATGTCGTGCCCGCCTCGTCGGACTCGCGCTTGGACGCGTGCGATGTGCAATTCCGGGTTGGACAGTCCCACGTACCAGACGCGCACTTCAATGCCCTGTTCGGCTGCTTGCACAAGGAGGCTTGTGATGGTATTCCCGCCGAGGGTGGTCTCGAAGACAAAATCCAGGCGCTTTTCAATCGCCCACTTCAACAGCCTCACGCCCTGGCGCCAGGCCTAAATTGTACTCGGCAATAGTGTCTATTTCCTGGTCAAGTGCGAACACGCCCTAAGAGGCGACTAAGATTCGGTGCCGCTCCTGCATGTGCTGAGCTGCTCGTAGTATGTGATGTCTCCTTATTGTAAGCAGAAAGAATGCCCAAGAGGAATGGGGGACGGCGACGGATTGGGAATGGTCTGCCTACAACTCCGTTGCATTCCGCGGTCGATGATCTGGTACAGTGAAAAGAATTTCTCTTGGATACATTCACGTGTCTGCCCCGACCTCTCATCGCCAATACACGTCACGGGTCGAAGTCTTGCCACGAGACGAAGCGCGTGAGCATTTGCTCACGATTGCGGATATTCTGGCCAAGGCGCTGGACACGACGGTCAAGATTCCCGGCACGTCGCTCTACATTGGCTTGGACCCATTACTTGGGCTCATTCCGGGAATCGGCGACGTCATCGCGAATCTGATCGGCACGATTATTCTTGGCATCGCGACGCGGCTGCATCTTCCGCGCATCGTGTTGGCACGCATGAGTCTCAATCTGTTGATGAACGGCACGGTAGGCGCAGTTCCAATTGTCGGAGATCTGTTCTCGGTCTGGTTTCGGAGTCATGCAAGAAACGCCGCGCTGCTCCGCGAGGCGGCTCTGAAGCCGGATCGTGAAACCCGTGCCGATTGGTTGTATGTGATTGGAATCATCGGCGGCACAGTGGCGCTCTTGCTGCTCACGATTGTCTTCATCATGTGGTTGGTCTACAAGCTCTGGGTGATGATTGCAGGCGGATAGGAAAGGGAAGTCGGGTGTGGTATACAACAAACCTTTCCTGTTGACGAAATTAACGGACACCTTCTTCGCTTATTTCCATGGAACGAGAAGTTAAAACGTACGTGTTGAAGCGGCCTGCCGAGGAAGCAGTCCCGCGTAAGTTGTCTGTCGACTATGCGGCAGCGCTGAATCCCCAGCAACTGGCCGCCGTGACGGCGGGCGAGGGTCCTTCGTTGGTTATTGCAGGGGCGGGGAGCGGCAAAACCCGCACGCTGGTCTATCGCGTAGCCTGTCTGATCGATTCCGGGGTGGATCCCTCGAATATTCTCCTGCTCACGTTCACGCGCAAGTCCGCGCAGGAAATGTTGGAGCGGGCCGGTGACCTGATCGGGATGAGTAGTCATCGGGTTTGCGGAGGAACGTTCCACTCGGTGGCGAATCTCCTGTTGCGCCGGTATGGCCGGTCGATCGGCATCGAGCCTGGATTCTCGATTCTGGATCGTGGCGATGCGGAGGATCTCATCGCGCTGGTGCGGTCGCAGCTGGGGCTCAATGAAAAGGACAAGCGATTTCCCCGCAAGGGGACGATCATGGAAATGCTCAGCAAGAGCGAGAACACGCTGCGCAATCTCGACGAGATCATTCTGGAAGAGTTCAGTCATTTTGCGGATCATTCGGAAGATCTCGGGCGGCTTCAAAAAGCCTATCACACGGCGAAGCGCCACAAACAACTCTTGGACTACGACGACCTGCTGGTGATGCTGCGGCAATTGCTGTTGCGTGACGAAGCGGCCCGCGCGAGCATCTCCCGTCAGTATCGCTATATCCTCGTCGATGAGTATCAAGACACGAATCGGTTGCAGGCTGAAGTCATCCGGCAATTGGCGGCGGCGCATCAGAATGTGATGGTGGTTGGGGATGATTCGCAGTCCATCTATGCGTTCCGAGGCGCGACCTTTAAGAACATCATGGAGTTCCCCATATTGTTCCCCGGCACGACGGTCTATAAGCTCGAAGAAAACTATCGCAGCACCCAACCGATTTTGAATCTGGCCAACTGCATTATCGAGGAAGCGGCCGAGAAATATACGAAGCGCCTTTTTACGAGAAAGATCGATGGACCGTTGCCTGCATTGGTAGAAGCGGCGGGAGAAAATGCACAATCGCGATTCATCGCGCAGAAGATTCTTGAGCTTCGCGAAGAAGGCGTGCCGCTCAGTGAAGTGGCGGTGCTGTTCCGCTCAAGTTTCCATTCTTTTGACCTGGAAATCGAGCTCTCGCGCAAGGGCCTGCCCTTTATTAAGCGAGGCGGGGTGAAGTTTATTGAGACGGCTCACGTCAAGGATCTGCTGGCACATGTGCGGGTCGTCGCGAACCCTCTTGATACGGTCAGCTGGCATCGCGTGTTGCTGTTGGTAGAAGGGGTGGGGCCGAAGAAAGCCCAGGACGTACTCACCGCGATCGTGAAATCCGAACGACCATTCGACGTGCTGCGCGGGGTGAGCGGCCGTTCAGGGCAAGGGCTCAAGCACTTGGCCGATACGCTGGAGAGTCTGACTGGATCGGATGGTCGACAGCCCGCCGAACAGGTCAATCATATCTATGAGTACTACCTTCCGCTTCTCAAGGAACAATACGACGATTACCCGAAGCGCACGAGAGATCTCGATCACCTCCACACGATTGCCGAGGGCTATGAGGGCATTGACGAGTTTCTTGCTGATTTGGCGCTGGAGCCGCCTGATGGGAGTGCCGTGGGCGTGGAAACGTTCGATCGTGATGATGAACGATTGGTGCTCTCGACGATCCAGTCCGCGAAGGGATTGGAGTGGCAATGCGTGTTTGTCATCTGGGTGGTCGACGGCCGGTTTCCGTCAGCCTATTCCTTTCTTACCGATGACGAATTGGAGGAAGAACGGCGGCTCTTTTACGTGGCCGTTACGCGAGCCAAGCGGCATTTGTTTTTGACATACCCCATCAACGTGTACGACAAGACCAGCGGGATGTTGCTTTCGAAGCCCTCACGATTTCTGGATCATGTGTCCTCGGACCTTCTCGACACGCTTGCACTCGTCGAGGAAGGTGGGCGTGAAGACTGGGGAATGGCGAGAGACCCCTATTTATAGATCGTCATTCCCTGTCGCCGTATCGCTGTCCATCGATTCTCTTTCCGTGCGTATGAATCACCTCACTATTCGATTGGTCCTCTTGTCGTGCTGGGTGATGCCGATCTCCTTTGTCGAGGCGGCTGCCATATCGCAGACTGAAGCGGGCGGTACGGACCGCACATGGATGAGCCTTCTTCACGACGCAGCGCGCTTACAGTTGCCGACGAAATTTCTGAAGGCATTCCCACCGGACTTTATTCAGTTCGAGTTCGATGATCTTCGGACCTACGCCGCTGAGTACCA
>JAICUC010000219.1 GCA_025936075.1 Nitrospira sp.
ACCCTCCGCAGCCGGATGAAGCACCTTGGGATCAAGCGACCGACTGCTCACTGACGCCCTCGCACCCTCTCATCCCGTACGTATGCTCTCCGTCCCTTAGTCCACACTATTCATGACGGTTCGTGACGAAACCGCCAAGACGCCAAGCGAGACGGGCACGCGGAGTCGCGAGAGAGGAAGGCATACTTGAAACAGTATGTCGACCGACCGAGCGACGAGCCTGCCCGCTTGGATGCGGGAAACCTGCAACCAAGCTTGTCGCAGCGGCGTATCGGTGGTTGCAGTAGAAGCGGTCATGAATAATGTGGGCTAGCATCAGAGGCCTCGATCCGCCGTGAGCAGAATCCGCGAGGAATCACGACATATCGTGGGCTATCAGTCATTTTCCTTTGTGACTTAGAAAAAAAGCCATCGAAGGCCTTAAATTTCATTATGTTATTACAATTATTTTAATAGGCACACATATTGCTCATACATACACCAAACGAGCTTTCTTATGACGACATGTGATCATCAAGAGACACGATGCTTCGGATGGCATTTCATCCTCCTCAACCTCATGTTGGGCCTCGCCCACATCGTGGTTCTGTTCAACGCCGGCTCGTACGTGGCGCTGGAACCGCACGCGGTGGGAAACCTAGGCGGCGTGCTGCCCAGCTTCGGGAGATGGGCGCAGACGAATTTCATGATCGCCCTGGCCCTGGGCTTTCCCCTCGCACGCTGGCTCTCCGACCGCTATGGAGAACCGCGCGTTTTGAGCGTCGCCTTCATCGCCTACGCAGTGGCATCGGCACTCTGTGCGACGGCCGACAGCATCGCAGGTTTCGTGTCGGCTCGCATCCTGCTCGGTCTCGCCGGCGGTGTCACCTTGCCGCTGAGCCAATCCTTGCTGATCAAGGAATATCCCGATCACCTGAAGTCGTTGGGTCTGGCGATCTGGGGATTCTTCACGTTGATGCCTTTTACGCTGGGACTGGCAACCGGCGGTTGGCTTGCTGATCATTGGGGCTGGCGTGCCCTGTTCTACCTCACCACCCTCCTGGCGCTGTTCATCGCCGCCCTGGCAGTCGCCTTGTTCCACGGGAAACGCCACGATGTTCGCCATGAGCCGTTCGACCTCGTTGGATTTGTCCTGTTAGCCGTGATTTTCGGCGGTCTCCAGACAATTTTGAACGGAGGCAACGACTTTGATTGGTTCGACGATCCGCTTCTCCGCGGCATGTTGGTCGTCGTCATCGTGGCGGTCCCGATCTGGATCGTCTGGGAGCTCGGGGAACGCCGTCCGGCGATGGATCTTCGGTTATTCGCGCATCGGAATTTCTCGGTCGGCTTACTCTGTCTCGGTCTGGGCTTCCTTTCGATTCAAGGATTGCTCTCCCTCTTCGTCGTTCAACTGCAGATGTTGATGGGCTATTCCTCGGAGCTGGCCGGTCTGGTGTTCCTGCCCATGCTTCTGCTGGGTATGCCGATGATCGCCCTGATGCACGAAATCGCAAAACGGCTGGACGTCCGATGGTTGGCTTGCTTGAACGGCCTGGGATTCGCCGCCACGTTTTATTGGATCGGCCTCTACGACGATCCCCACTCGTACGATCAGATCTTTTGGCCGATGGTGCTTGAAGGGGTCTTCCTCGGCTCGTTTTTCACGCCGCTGACCGTGTTGACGCTGCACGGCCTTTCGGGCGAGCAAATGCTTCGCGCGGCTGAGACGGCCAATATTCTTCGCATCGCGGCCGGCGCAATGGGAATCACCTGGCAAGGGATCGTCGTCTTCCGCCGCCTTCCCTTTCATCAATTGCACCTCAGCGACCGTTTCGGCGGGAGAATCTCGGCTTCGTATGACGCGCTCAACCAGTTCACGGCTAAACTTGAGGCCCTCGGCTTCGATCCGGCCATGATCCAACGCAAGGTGCAACTGACGATCAAGCAGGCGGCCGGCATCCTCGCATTGAATGACGCGTTCCTCCTGTCGAGCTATCTCTGTCTGGGGATGGCGGCGCTGGTCTGGTTCGCGCATTCCAGCCGCGTGCCGGTGTTGAAGCAGGCGGAAGCCGTGCGTGAGTTGCAGGCGGAAGAGCTGATGGAGCAACCATGATCGAAGGCCGATCGACCATCCCCCCATACGTCTCAGGCCTGTGCCTGTCGATCATGTTCGGAATCACCGGCTGTGGTTGGTGGATTCCGAAAGGCGATCCGCCGGCTACCTATATGGCGGCGCCGGAGTTACAGGAAACCATCGAGGAGGTAACCAACCGGTTGCAAAAGTGGCCTGATGATCGGTGGTGGGAACAATTCCGGAATGTCGAGCTCAACCGACTGATAGAGACGGCGCTGAGCGACAACCCGGGACTCAAGGTGGCCTCGGCTCGCTTGCGGGAAGCGCAAGGGCTGGTGCGTGTGGAAGGCGCACGCCTGCTTCCCTTCCTGGATGCCGACGCGTCGCTCACCTACGAACGCATCTCGCAACACGGAGTCTTTGCGGCACTGAATCCTGAAGCGGGGGGAGCCCGCATCCTGCTCGGCATGATCAATCCCCTCACGTTTCGGTACGAGTTCGACTTCTGGGGCAAATATCGCGCGACGCTCGAAGCGGCGCTCGGCCAGGCGGCAGCCGAAGAAGCGGAACGGGCTGAAGTCCGACTCCGTCTGACCACCGGCATCGCCCGCGCCTACTTCCGCGGCCATGCGCTTCACCGCCAACTGGAATTGATCCATGCCATCGTCGATCTACGCCGCCGTCTTCGGATTCTCGCGGAGACCCGGTCCAAACTTGGATTGGATAACGACCTGGCGGTGAAACAAGCCGTCGCCGACTACGAAGCGGCGGTCAAACGCCAAGCCTCGGTTCACGATCAGTTGGATATCCAGCGTAATTTGCTCGCCCGCCTCATGGGCAAAGGACCGGACGACGGTCGACACTTCTTCACGGCTCCGTCCGCAACCATTCCTGAGCAGGTGCCTGTTCCTGAGCACCTCTCGAGCGGATTGCTGGTCCACCGGCCCGATTTGGCCGCGGCACTGTATCGCGCCTACTCGGCTGCGCGGCTGGTGAAGGTCGCCAGGACACAGTTCTACCCGACAATCGATCTGACCGCCTTCGTCGGCTTCAATGCCTTGACGTTCACCGGCAACGGCGCCGATAAGTTGGCCAATTTTCTGTTTTCTGGACAGAGCTTTTCCTACGGCGTCGCGCCGGGTCTGCGTTTGCCGATCTTCGAAGGCGGCCGCTTGCGAGGCGAACTGGCGGTGCACCGGGCGGAGTACGACGCGGCGGTCGAACTGTATAACGACACGCTGCTCGACGCCTTGCGGGAAGTCGCGGACAGCCTGAGCGCCTGGCAGTCGACGCGCGAGATGCTGGAATCGCATCACCGCTTGGTGACGTCGCTCACCGAGGACTGGCGCCTCGCGAAAGTGCGGGTCGTATCAGGGCTGGACGACGACCGTGAAGCCCTTCGCCATCGCTATCCGGTGCTGGAACAGGAATATGCGCTGCGGGCGCTGGAGAGCGATCAACTGGTCGCGGCGGTGGATCTCATTGAGGCGTTGGGCGGCGGATATACCAATCCGGATGTCGAAAAGAAACCTGAGGAGCCGACGAGTTGAACGTATGAGCGACACCCATTCCATTCTCCCGCCGTCGCCGCAGCTGGTTGAAGAGTCGCTGCACACACAGCGCAACCGGCGGCTGTTGATCGTGGCGCTCGCACTGAGTCTGGCGGGTCTGGCCTATGGCATATATTGGTGGACGACGGCCCGGCATTGGGTTCAAACCGACAATGCCTACGTGACCGGCAATCTCGTGCCGGTCACGGCGCAGGCCAGCGGGATCATCACGCAGGTGCTGTTCGAGGAAACCCAGTTCGTGAATCGAGGCGATGTGTTGGTCCGTCTCGACGAGCATGAAGCCTCTGCGGCGCTGGGACGGGCTCGCGGTCGACTCGGCGAGGCGGTCCGCCACATCAACTCGCTCTTCTTTACGCAACGGCAACTAGCTGAAAAATTGGCGGCCCGCAGGGCCAGGCACGATGTGATCCGTCACGACATAGATCGGTACCGCCGAGGAGTGCCCAGCGGAGCCGTGTCGAAGCAGATTCTACAGAATGCGCTGGATCACTTGCAGGCATTGGAAGCCGATGTGCGGGAAACACAGGCCGAATACGACGCGCTCGACGCTCGCATCGGCGGCACGACGGTGATGGAACATCCGGCGGTCGAGCTGGCGAAACACGAGTTCATCGACGCCCATCTCGAATATGCGCGGCAGCGGATCCTGGCCCCGACGTCCGGATACGTGGCCAAACGCAAGGCGCAGGTCGGCGACCGGGTCAAGCCCGGTACGAATCTCATGACGATCGTTCCGCTGGACCATCTGTGGGTGGAAGCCAACTTGCGCGAAACCGACTTGGTGGACATCCGGCCGGGCCAAGCGGCCGAGGTGCGCGTGGACCTCTACGGCGGCAAACACACATTTCGCGGCACGGTGGAAGGCTTGGTGCCCGGCACCGGGAGCCCCTTCGCGCTGTTGCCGCCGGACAACTCCACCGGTAATTTTATCCACATCACCGAACGGGTGCCGGTACGGATCGCGCTGGAGGCCGAGGAACTGCGCGAGCATCCCATCAGGCCCGGCCTTTCGACGGTCACAAAAATCCGCGTCAACGATGTCGGTCAATCCGTCTGGTCGTCTCTGGCGAAGGCCGACACCGAGGAATATCAGACGGACGTCTATGATCACGAATTCATCAGCGCGGACTCCTTGGCACAAGAAGTCATGAAGACCCATCTGGTGCCCGGCAGCTCTTCATCTTTGTTGAAGCCAAGCGACGAAGCCGGGCGCCGAAACACTTTTGGAGACGGTCGCGAGCCGGTGGGCGAGAAGCGAAAGGCCTGGAAAACGGATACGACCGTTTCAAACCTCTTCGAATGAACCGTCGCATTCGAGGGAACAAGAAAGAGGGACAATGAAGTATATCCTCCTCGGATCGATGTTGGCTGTAATCCTTCTGCCGTATGGTTACGTCGTGTACGGTCAAGAGCCGGACTTCTACGGCAATCGTCGAACAAACCCCACTGGATCACCTGACATCAGAGGCATTCCGAATGCTCACGGTGAGTTGCGTACGTCACGTGTTCCAAGCGCCCTCCCGGACTCGCATATTCCGCCACGAAGCCCGGATCTCGGCTTACCGACATTTCCCCTGTCTCCGTCCATAGGCCCTGGATCTGGTCTGCTGGGGCCGGAATCCGGTCCTGGCCCGGCGCGATTGCGATCCGGTCATGAGCCGGAAAACATGAGAAGACATTTCGATCGACCGTCACGATAGCCATATATTCGTCGTTAGAAAATAGGAAGCGATGGCGTCACACAACGTCAAATCTACAAGGAGGGCCTCATGAAATTTGGAAATTCAGTTGAGACGCGCGATGCTCGTACTGCTACCACGGCGACCGACGGCCCGAACGGATCAAGCGATCAGCACCACCGGCGTATCGCAGCGGCGGCCTTCGCGTTATATGAACGGCGAGGGCGGCAAGATGGCCACGAGTTGGACGATTGGTTGGCCGCTGAGCAACAGATCCTTCTGGCCGACGTTCCGAGGATCTTTGAGGTTGCCCGACCAACACAACGCGAAGCCCGCCTGCAGCGCCGCGAGAATGTCCGACTCAAGAGGCTGGTAGGCGAATGGATCTCGGAACTCAAATGCGATGAGGAGGTGTGGGCATGACTAAGCCACGCGTGGTGATTTTGGGCGGCGGGTTCGGCGGGATGTATGCCGCATTGGAATTCGAACGCGCGCTGGCGCGCGGAGCCGACGTGGACGTGACTCTCGTCAACCAAGACAACTTTTTCCTCTTCACCCCGATGCTGCACGAAGTCGCGGCGAGCGACCTCGACATCACCAATATCGTCAGCCCGATCCGCAGGCTGCTGCGTCGAGTGACGTTCTTTCACGGCGATATCGAAACCATTGATCTCGCGCACAAGCGCGTCGGCCTGTCACATGGACACGAGCAACATTGCCACTCGCTGCCCTACGACCACCTGGTGCTGGCTCTCGGCTCCACCACGAACTTCTTCAACATCCCTGGCTTGGCAGGCCGGGCGCTGACTATGAAATCGTTGGATGATGCGATTGTGCTGCGCAATCACCTCATCGCGAATCTGGAAGAGGCTGATTTTGAGTGCGGGGCGTCGCTCCGTGCGCCCTTACTGAACTACGTCGTGGCCGGCGGAGGCTTCGCGGGGGTCGAGACAATCGCGGCCATGAATGACTTTCTGCGTGAGGCGCTGCGGTATTTCCCCCATCTTCGGGAGGACATGTTTCGGATCATCCTGGTCAGTGCGGGGAAATTCATCTTG
>JAICUC010000145.1 GCA_025936075.1 Nitrospira sp.
ATGGTTACCTTGTCGTCGGACGACTGAGACTGCACAATCCGCCCTCCAAGTTGAACCTTTTTCGATTCCGATCCATCAGTCATCATGCGCCAGCGAGCAAAATCAAAGTGTGCGTCACTGCCCTCCGTAGCCTTCGCGGGGAAAACCTTGTAGCTGGGAGCGCAGGCGCTCACCGCTGCCCATGATAGGACGAGAAGACTCGCGACAATTCTCACATTCACCTCCTCCACTGTTCCACTATCCGACGTCAAACCGATGATGAAGCTAACGAATCATAATGCACACTCATTACATGTATCGCAACTGCCACTGTATGAAGAATGCGTTTTGTGCGAATGGGTCCGTCGCAGCATTAAGCGCCACACCGGGTCCCAATCCTGAATGGTGTCGGAATTCATAGTTAAACTGGATCTTGGACTGCATTTTTGGTGGGAAATTTTCAAAATAATAATTCAGGCCGGCAATATGCCTGGTATAGAGATCGTTTGATAGTCTGGTATTGGGATCGAACTCCTCATACATATAGACCGGTTCAAAGTTTTCGAGCGGCCCTTCTGTAAAGAGGTACTTTGCCAGAACGTACCATGTGCGTCGCTGCACCCCTGGCGCACCGGAACCACCGCAGGCGTCAAGACAAGCTCCGTTGGCAGCCGTCCCTACCGTGGTGGCATTCGAGCCGTCATGCCCTTGCCAATATTCTCCATAAACCATGAAACCAGGCAAGAACTTCGGGTTGTAACGAAAATCCACACCATAGCGGTCAAAGTGGCCCTTGCCACGACCATTAATGAACGTGCCGGCGTTGTTTGATGTCCCCTGAATCATGTTGAAACTAATAAACGAGACATCATCGCCGAAAAGGCGAATTCGGGTGTACACCGCCTTAGGTTGATTGGCTCCCCCGATTCCCGACGTGGTGCTGCCGATCCCATTTGCTAGAAAGTTATTGTTATTCATGATACCAACCACGTATTCGAGGTGGTTCATGATCTTCCCACGAACGTCGACGAATAAATCACGTTCTTGAAGAAATTCGATGGATCCGCCCGTGCCGTTCCTATTCTGCCCTGGTCCACCACCGCCTCCCACCCCATTCAAATAGGGAGAACTGATGATATCCCGCAGACCGCCGGACGTTTCAGTAAAGATGCCGAAGGGCATACGGAAGGTTCCCATCCTGATGATGTTGAGAATGGGCGCCCATGCTTGGACTGGACGCACATCGATATAGGCTTCGCGAAAGATAGTTGCGACGCTCGGAGTTGATACACCGGATAAGGGGGTGTTGCTCGAGAGACCGGAACTTTGGAACTCCATCAGCATGTGCCAGCGGGGAAGATAGTCGCTCAGCTTTCCCCAGAAAACCAGCTCTGCCCGACGGATAGAGAAACTGTCTTGGCTTTGTCCTTCCTGAACATTTGCATTGACATGCCCATACCGAAATTGCAGCGCATTCAGGCCGAAATTGATCTTATCCCGCAAGATCGGGAGCACTTCGGTTTTGTACTTCCAATCCTCCAAGCTGTCCAGGCGTCTTGTTTGGTCTGTGGCCTTATATTCCTGCTCCGTGCGAATCCGGAGCCATTCATCCTTGCTGATGGTACCCTTCTCGAGCAACAGATCTTCAATGGAAACCGGCCCGGATGAAGTTTCCTCGGGCGATGGCGGACCTTGTGTCTCCGGTGACGCCGAGTCTGCTCGTTGGGTGCTTGTGCTCGAAGGCGGGTTCGAGTTCTGACTTGATACACCCTCTGCCGCACCTGCGGTCGAGAGCTCTAGGCTGAGCGCGACCAGCGCGATGATCCCTCCGGCACACACCGCCCTCTGAAGTCCTCCCATTTCGGCACCCCCTTCTGCTGGGTAAGAATTGCGACTGGATTCGGGACGGATTCGCCCTCGTCCTCAATGGCTGTCCGAGCGAATCGCGGTCATTGTTTAATTTGTCGAGAACCCGAGGGCAATTGCACCTCTCGTCACGTGGGTCGAGGGGAGGGGAAAGAACCCCGCCTTCGTCACTGCCTGCTGCCCTTCCTGACTTAGGATGAAGGTCAAGAACTCCTGCACCGCAGCAGGAACAGGTGTCTTCGGCGGCTGATCCAAGTACAAATACAGCACCCGCCGCAGGGGATAAGTATGATCCGCTACGGTCTCCAAGGACGGTGTCACGAGCGGCCTACCAGGAGCATCCGCAATCGGAACCACCCGCACCGCGGATGACTGCAGCGCAAGGCCGCTATAGCCGATTCCGAGAGGATCGCGGCTTAGATCGAGAACGACTGATGCAGCTCCCGGAGCCTCGTGAATACCGGGCTTGAAATCCCCGCCCTCGAGACAATGTTCTTGAAAGAACTCTTTCGTGCCGGATCTCCGATCACGACCATAGAGTCGAATCGGGGCCTGCCCCCATCCATCACCCAATCCAAGATGCCCCCACTGCGCGATCTCGATCTTGCCTCCACGTTTGCGCATCGTCGAGAATATGGCATCGGCTTGGTCCAGGGTCAGGCCCGGCAAGGGGTTGTCCTTGTGCACATACAACGCCACTGCATCGACCGCCACAGGAATGGCCGTCGGTTCGTACCCGTGTTGAGCGACGAATGCTTTCACTTCGGCATCGCGAAGTTCACGCGATGTGGCGATGAGTTGAACATGGGCGGCGCGTTCTTCGAACAACATCACCTTGCCCGTTTTACTGAGAGGGGGCTGCAGAAGTTCCGCAATGGCTTTGACGGAGCCTCCTCCGCGCACCTCAATGGCGGCCTTGGGTTGGAGCCGCTGAAACTCCATGCTGAGGCGAGCGAGAAGCAGAGACATCGTGTCTGATCCATGAACTTTGAACGCGCCGGACACCTGTGTTCGCGCCGCGTAGTGGGGCAGAGTCGGATCAACGGTCACGGCGGCTAGAGGACCACTCAGTTCAGCCGTTGATGGTTCGGCAAAGCAGGCAAGATGAAGCGCGGACTGCACAACAAATCCAAGCGCGATCGTTTTCCAAAACGGCCGTATCATTGGGTCCTCCCTGGTTAAGGTAACCATTGCTGTCGGCTTTGTTGTAATCGCGCAGGATTGCGGGAGGGTAACCGCAGTATTACAGGACTGTTAACTTTTTCTTAGTCGCTGATGCGGTAAGAACAAGAGAGTGGTCGTCACGTCTCACAAAATCCATAGCACCGGCCACACTCGGCCTCATTAAATGAGAAGAGTCCACCAGAAAATGCCTACAGCTTCTACAAACGATGAGAATAATAGAGCTGAGCCTCCACTCTGGTCGATCGGCGTTGCCGTCGTCATCATTTTGCTTGCTCCGCTGGTTCTGTATTCCTGGGCGCCAACCGGGCCTATACGGGAGGGGGATACTGTGTTCTCAGCGGGGCAACAGCACGTTTACATTCGCCATACAGCGGCAGGGCGGGAAGCTACGGACAATACCTGTTTACTTGATCCGAACAATCCTCTCATAGTCGTTCACTCACTCAATCCCGGCACAAACGGCTCTATCATTGCCTACGTCCAAGGCAACCCAGCCAGCGAATGGCCTTTTTGCCCCGTGCATACCGAGGTGCTGCTGAAAACACATCAAGTATTCCAGAAGCCGGTGGTCTTTGGGACGGTACGAGAGATCTTGGTTGGATTGTTCAGCCGATGAGTGAGACAGCTTAAGTTTTTAGGCGATGAGCAAACTGCTTTCTAAACTTGGCGACTTTTGGACCCACCACAAACTGACAGTAACCTTGGAAGGGATTTCGAACAAAATATTCCTGATGATAGGCTCCGCCTCATACCATTGCCCAGCCGGGACGACTTGGGTGACAATTGGAGCACCGTACAGTTTCTCTTCAGTTAAGGTTTTGAGCAGGGTCTCGGCTGTGTGACGGTGTGTTGGGTCATAGAAGAAAATCGCCGAACGGTATTGGATTCCTTTATCGTTTCCTCGCCGATTGGGAGTCGTTGGATCGTGAACGGCAAAAGAGATCTCAAGCAGCTCCTTATAGGTGATCAGCCGAGAATCAAAGATGATCCGCACGTTTCGGCATGGCCGGTCTGGCCCCCACACACAGCTTCGTACGTAGGGTGATCGAGGTTACCTCCGATGTAACTAGACTCGGTGGACTCCACACCTTCGACCTAATCATACACAGCCTCAAGGCACCAAAAACAGCCGCTTGCAAGAATGGCGACTTCCTTCTCAGCTAAGGTTGCTCGTAATTCGTCGCCCATTGCGTGATTGGTCAAGTGAATTGTAGGATTCTTTCAGTAGACGAAGACCGGCTACTCCTCTTCTTCTTCCTCAATATCCTCAATCCCCTCGTAACTCATTTCCGGGAATGAGGCCGACGCTTTTTCACAGGCGGTTTCGACCATTTCTTCAGCATCTTCCGCTGAATCGGCATCGACCAAAAACTTCACGGTAATTGCATACCTCTGTTCCACTCCCGACTCCTTTCTCTCTCCTCATGCCGAGATTTTAGATTCAGACATCAACTATTCCGTACTTTCTGACAGTTACGATAGCCATGTCAACCGTGTCCAGGATAGCATCCGTGAAAATCGCTTAGGCACATAGATGGAACGCAAGATCGACACGATCCCGCCGAGCAATTCTTCAAAAAATGCTTACGAGGGTGGAAGTGTGTGCGTTGTAGGCCAGGTGAGGAATCTACTCGTCCTGTTCAAGTTCAGAGAGTACCGTCTTGAGCTTCGCAAACTCTTCTGGAGTGATACGCGAAAACGCCACTCCAAAACTCTTGTCATCAATCCAACGCACAGTGGCTTCGTCGATCCGCAACGGCCAATTAAGGCTTGGAATGTGGAGTCGGCATTCGAACTTCGCACCTTGCTCCACTTTCATGTCGCTTTCGATTTTACAACCGCCGGCAGATAGATCCAAAGTTCGCCCCTGTCCTTCCTGCTGCTGATCCGAAAAGGTGCTGCGAAATTGCGCGGTGAATCTAGGTTGGACACGTCGGTCCTGCGGCCGAGGTTTTGGCGAAGTTCGATCGGCGGTTTCTGTTTTGAAGAAAGAACCGAGTTTTTTCAACGAAGATCTTCCTCAACAGTTTACGATCTGAAATGATGCGACAGATCTTTCGAAGGCCCCTGTGCTCCATGCGGATGACGTCCGACCATGAAACGCCTTATTTCTTGTTCGTCAGAAGCATGTGTCCGCGGCGATTCTGTTGATAGCAGGCTTCATCCCGATCAAAGCAAAATGGACGCTCTTTCCCATATGACACGATCGCTACCTGCTTGGGGTTTACTCCGACTTCCGTAAGATAGTTCCGAGCAGCTTTGGCACGTTTGTCGCCTAAAACCATGTTGTAGTCGGCGGTGCCTCGCTCGTCACAATGCCCTTCAATTTTTAACAGGGCGCCTGGATGATCCTTGAGATAAACAGCGTCTTGATTGAGTGTTTCCGTGCCGGCATCGGACAGAGTCCACTGATCATAACCAAAGAAAACATCCTGCAAACCCGCCTCTACTGCAGCCGTTTCTTCTTTTGTCAGTTCGGCACGCTGACGTGCGCTGAACCCCGAAGGGTTCAGCGCCGTCGGATATCCACTTTGCGCAAGTCGTTCCTCCGGCGCATTTCGAGAGAAACCGCTCAATTCACCACTTGAGCCTCCTCCTGACATATTGGGAAGCTTCGAACTTCCGCTCCCGGCCTTTCCTTCACCGTCGGATTGGAGCCACTTCGTGTTACAACCTTGGTTCGACAACAAGGCTAGTCCCATCACCATCACAGCTCCGGACTTCATAATCAGTCGATTCATGTTCCTGCTCCTCCATATGACATTCCAGCGACTCATTTAATTCATAAACGTTGTACATGGACGATAGTCTGTGATGCTCACCGGTTCCCTTTCCAAACAAATATAGCACCGCTATGGAAAAGGGATGCCCTAGCAAGAGGCTAGCTGATGAATGACAGGATGGCTAATAAATTCAAATATTTGTCAGAACGACTGAGCGGGAAGGAAGGATTCTTGGACTCGATAGGAAACAAAATCGAATCAGCAAGGAGCGAGAAACACTAAGAGGAGAGGCCAATGAAGCAATGCTGCTGGCTCAAACTGACCAGACCTTCCTCTTGCTTAGCGATACCCTTTTCGGTCAGACCAACGGACTGGTTGCAGCACTGCTCCCATGCCGGCCAACGCACAGATAAACAACAGCATGGCGAGTGCGATTACCAGAAAAAATGCTGCCCTCACGTCGTGCAAAACGGGGATCATGGTACCTCCCTCTTCTTGCTCGATTCATTGACTGCGCCATCCACATTCACAGACCCACGGACTCATCGGGTCCATCTTCTCAAGCGGTCTTCCACAACAGGGACATTGTCTCGTCCAGGCAAACCGCTTCTTCTGTTCAAAGTATACCGCTCCAATCGTCACTTGTTTTCTATATCGGCACAACCACTGCACGGCATAACCTCTTTCATGCGTAGGGTTATAGTAAATAATACTCCATCACAGATCTATCCAGCTTTAGCGGAATGGTTGATAAAATCCGCACAACTCCTAACCCATTGGAAATGTACGGAGATAGCGGCGCTTGTCTAGTGTACCCGTCAGGAATTAAAACTAAACCCACATGATTCGAACACTGGAATCGCAACATGCGGGCAGACTACACAGGCAGATGAATGAAAATCAAGGTAGGAATTGCTCAATGCTGCAACCATCTGTAACGATGCCGTCGGGAAGGAATTAAGCAGCCGCGCCCGTCAGGGTCCCTGAGAGTTTAGGAGCCAAGGTCGAGATAATAGATGAGATCCTGAGCATCAAGCGCATCGATATTGGCAGGGTTTCAGCCCAACACGCTTTGATCGCGATGGCACACTGCTTAAGAGCTGTGAACCGCAGAGATCCACTCCGCTGTCTTCTCAAGTCTGATTCATACCACGCGTTAAAACAGCGGCTTCTTTCCGCCAGCTTTGATAATGGCGTGGTTAAAGGCTTTCGAAAGACTTTCCAAGGTTGCCATGTCACAGACGGGAATATACGCCTCTCCCTTTTTTCCTCCCGGTTTGTCTTTTGGGGCGCGATCCTCGTACACAAGTTCCTCAAGGCTCGTGACGGCCACTTTGCCGGTTTTGAGTTCGTGCATGGGTTTGCCAGGTATTGCGAGAGACGCTAGCCATTCCGTTACACACGCGCCGCGCGCACAGCGCAACCGAACTCCAAAAATATTCTCACCTTCCCGCTCGGGGCTCACGCTAGGAGACAGAGCGCTCAAGTCGAACTCCTGAATTATTTCTGCCGGCGATTGGAGCGAGAATATTCCGCTCAACTTCCTCCGTTCATTCAGACGTGTGACAATTTTGAGAAATGACGGAGACATGATAGTCACGTCAACCTTCGCCATTCTATCCATATGCCAGCGGGATCCGTCCTTAGCAACCATAAGTTGCAAATCACTGTGCATTGTTGCACATGCGTCCCACGTGTCTTTGATGAATGTCACCGTCTCTTCCAGCGACGGTCCATCATTGCCGGACGTGTCGTTTGATGTTGCCCATGCGCTCGACAGACTCGTCATAAGGAAGCACATGACCAGTCTCCCCACTTGCCACTTCGTCATCATGTTGTCCACATAAAGTGTGCCGCGATATGCGTTCGATCGTGATAGCCGTCGACTTGCCGCTGCCATTACTCCCTGGTGGCAATCGGCAGGCGGTCGATTGACTCGACGAGTAAGGTATCTCATGCGGGGTAGAATCTGCATGTGAAGATCCTGTAGCTTTGTTGAACTTGGTGCGCCCGACAGGAATGAACCTGCGACCTACGGGTTCGAAGTCACCCCCTGATCCATCAGATACCCAAGAAACCCCCATAAATCAAGAGTCTGAGTGTGCAGATGAGTGAAAACTGCGGCAGGTTTTCCGCAACTCTGCAACCTCGACGCAACCAGGATTTTGACGATAGACCCACCTCACATGCAGGCGAGGACAAGTCCTGAGCCTATCTTGCCCTCCCCTCCCCTCTCAGTTCAGGATTCGTAGGCCATCGCGGCCGCCTATGGTTCGTCATTTTTTACTCTAACTCCACGTTCATAAGCTTTACCTCTGTGAGATCGGCAAGCCGCTGAACCGTCCGATGAGTGACAAGGATTTACA
>JAICUC010000050.1 GCA_025936075.1 Nitrospira sp.
GCTAAATCCGCTCAAAGAAGTGAGCGAGTCCGCCAAAGATCGGCATCATGCGGATCACGGATGCAAGCACGGCTGTATCGCATATCAACAGCAGTTCACCACGTTCGGAAAGGGTACCTGCTATGAGACCAGAGGTAGAGTGCTTCTTCAATACCGTGAAGAATGAGCTCGTTCACCACCGGAACTACTCACACGCGAATGACACGATGCGTTCATTGAAGAGTGCTACAATCGTCAACCGGTAAGTCGCAATGCATTTTGATGGGATCGGACAGTGCGTTGCTCCAGTGCAACATTTCGGTCGAACTCTTATGCTGAAGCCGAACTTAAGATTAGCGTGTCATCATCCGAAATGTAGAGAAAGATCCGGCAGGACGAGGTGCTATCAACACTATCCGGTAACTCACTAGCGAACCAGGAGCTTCACCTCTCAACTGTCCAGTGCCAAGTCCCACTTCTCTCCGAGCGTTACGTCCCAATGGTCGGGGCTAAATTGGAAAATTCCCGCGCCCGGCGTTAAAGTTAATTCACCGCAATAGATCCGCCCATTGGTGTTGTACAAATCGACGCGGATGAAACCGAATCCATGTGACAGTCGCCTTGCCAACTCAAACATGTGTTCAAAGCTCGGGGGCTGTGCGATGGGAGGTCGAGTCGCTTTCTTTCTGGTGTGGAGATCCAATTGATTCCATTGGGCGTCAAAAAACGGATTGATGTCGTGGGCATGATTATCCACTTGGATGACTGCTGGAACTCCACCAAAACACCAAAATCGGTAGTCGAGCGGCTTACCGTCATCCTGACATTTCAAATACTCCTCGATCATAATTTTGGGTTTAATCTTATAATATTGATACTCACGGGCCTGCCAATAATAATCTTTGGCCAACCAACCCGATACTTGACGGATAATTTCCTCGCGATTTGCCTCACCTCGAACAATGATCACTTCCCCGCTGGAGTGATTCGGCTTGATCACGTACTCGGCCGGCAGCCGGTCAAAGGGGACCAGGCAGGGATCGCTTCCCTGCCATAAGAGCTTGATCAGATACTCCTCGCCCACTGTCTTCGCCACATACGCGCGTACCGCATACTTATCGGCCAGCTGCCGAAACCGCGGAGGCATGTCGCCTCGATTCCAGATAATCATGCGCCGGAACAGCTTCTCCGTAAAGGTCCGGGGATTTGTCAGATTGAGCGGTTTGCCGTGGATCCGAGCATATCTGCGCAACAGGAAAGTCTCGCCCTCAGAGCGCCGCATGACCCTGCGCTTGATGTCCCGATAGTGGACGACGAGATCACGCAGCCATGTGTCTCGCAGCTTGGCGCGAAGCGCTGCGGTTCCGGATGTATGGACGGCTTGATCCATTCTCTACCTCCCTTGTAAGCTCTCATTCCCTGGGAGTTCTGTGATTTTAGAGCAATCCCTGTTTGGATGGAACGTTAGTAGAATCTGTGCGGCCTGTACCTGTTGATTGCACATGTCATTCATCTTTAGTTATGGGAAGGAACTTTGCGAAACGAGCAAAGTACACGTCTCTAAAACCGACCATTGAGTTCACCATTTTATTCCTGTCAGATATCGTTCACCCTTTTTTAATATTTAATGAACATGAGTTTCAAGTAAATCTCGAACGGAATCCACTCGATAATTCGAAGAAAGATGGGAAATGGACTTGGGAGCCTGCAGACGGCTGATGCAATCAGGCCAGAGCATAGCCGGATCTTTATCGAAGATATTAAACGTATCCGACGGTAAGACGCCCCATGCTCCTTCAAGCATTTCATGTTCGAGCTGTCCCGGTGCCCATCCGGCAAATCCCGCAAAAGCTCGGAACGTCTCGGTCGTTTTCGGTTGAGTCATGATGCGTTCCAGGACGCGCGGTGTGCCCACATAGACTCCTGCCACGATCTGGCGCGTATCGGGCAAGAGCTGCGTGAGCCGGAACAACAGAACGAGTTGCGTTTGCTCGACCGGCCCACCGGCAAATAATCGGTGGTTGGTTCGCTTCAATACAGTAAAATCCGGCAAGGCTTCGGACAAGAGCACGTTTGTGGGGCGGTTCAGAATGAGACCCACTGTCCCGCCTCGTCCATGTTCGATAATGAGCAGGACGGTTTGATGGAAGTTAGGATCACTCAGCACAGGACTCGCTACCAGGAGCACTCCTTTCTCGACCGAGGTGGGAGAAAACTCTCGCTGTGCCTGAGTCGATAATGCAGGCAGAAAGAATAGGATTCCCGCAAGGAGGGCGTTTCTCATGATGTTCCACGCAGTAACAAGAGTCACGCGTTCACCTCGATGCTATATCTAACAGATATCTTTTTCTCTTCAGTGAAAGCAACTGGCGTGAACAAGATCGTGACCGTGCTTCGTTTGGTAGCTTTCTAGAGAGGGAGATGTGCTAGAGTAGCCTTGTCATCCGCTGCTTGTCGGATGTGAACCACCAAGACAGTAATCGTAGGGTCAAGTCGAAGGAGAAGGGATTATGGGGGACAGCTTTCGAAATTTCATCATGATGACCGTCCTCTGCACCCTACCGGCATGCATCGATCCACCCAAATCCCCTTACGTCGACGTGCGAAACACGGTGTCACAGATCGACGAGTTACAGCCAGTTGCGGAACAAGGCAGCGCTGAGGATCAGTACAATCTTGGCATGCGATATGAGAACGCCTTGCCGAAAGACCATAGGGAAGCCGTTCGGTGGTACCGCATGGCGGCCACCCAACGACATGTCGGTGCATTCTATCGGCTCTGCGTATTATCGGACATCGGTCGTGGGATGCCTCAGGATTATCAAGAAGCTCTACGGTGGTGCCGCCTTGCCGCGGACCGAGGGCATGGGCAGGCAATGTTCCTGATCGCTACATATTATGCAAAAGCACGGGGAGTTCCCAAAGATGTCGTCCAAGCCTACCAGTGGTATAACTTGGCGGCGGCTAATGGCCATGAAGAGGGAGCGAAATGGCGAGATCGTTTGGCAACGCACATGACACCGACCCAAATCGCACAGGCGCAATTCCTTGCACGGAACTGGAAGCTCAAGCCCCAAAATTCAGTTCAAGAATAGCAGTCCCTGGAGTTCCCAGCGTACCCTCTGTACCGAGACCACCGAGATATATTTCTTGAAGCCTTCTCATCCCTGTCGGCAATCTCGATCAATCCGCTCCGCTATTACAATTCGTGCTTGAAGTCATGCCCTCCCGCTGCGTAGGATATTCGCCTATGGTTCGCTGACCGGCCAGCAGATATCCGTCACGTTCTCAATCGTTCAGATGGCTCACCGGCTGCCACCTTACTATTGTGTGAATCTCATAGGATTGCTCTTGGTATCCTTTTTTGCGTCAGGTTGCGTCACTCCCAATCCTCGTGTGGCACAACCACTCATCGGTGGACCAGCCGTAAGCGAAGTCCTGAAACGCGCTCAGGCCGGGGATCCCAATGCTCAAAATGAACTGGGTTTACTGTATAGCGAAGGACGAGGTCTTCCACAAAACTACCTTGAGGCAAAGGATTGGTTTAAAAAGGCCGCTGACCAAGGGCACGCAGGCGCACAGGTCAACCTTGGAACTCTTTATTCTCTTGGACGAGGCGCACCGTATAGCGACCACATGGCGTTGTTCTGGTTTCAAAAGGCCGCAGAGCAACGAAATGCATTGGCTTTTGCGAAGCTGGGAATGATGTATGAGCGAGGGCGCGCCGTGCCTCAGAGCCTTATTGAAGCCCACATGTGGTACAACCTTTCTGTGGCCTATGGTGAGAAACGTGCCGCAGAATCTCGCGAGGCGGTTGCCATACGGATGTCGCCAGGACAGATTGCCGAAGCGGAAGCCCGGGCGAAGAAATGGATGCCCACGCGACGATGACAACAGGCTACGTGCTCCCATGCCCACCTATTGTTTTGTTCGGCCTGCTCCTCTTCGGTGACTTCCAAGGTAATTGGTTCCCAGTCGAAAGTGAGGCGGTTGGCGGTGAGAGGCGACTCGTTACTTCCCTAGTAGATGACACCCACAATTGATTCCTACCGACTCAGAAACTAGTGATGCTTCCAGCTTCGAAGTCTCATGGCATCGAATATCCTTGTGATTGAGAGATTGTACTTTCACACAAGGAGGGCCGATTATGTATCCGATTCTAAAAGCCATAGGATTAACCCTTTTGACCGTGGTGGTCAGTATGAGCGTGTCTACTCTTGCCCTTTCTGGCACGGATAGAACGGTCTATGACAAACCCGACGTGCAACCAGGCAAGATCATCAAGGGAAAAGTGATGAATGTCGACGAAAAGTCCTCACAGTCGTGGAACGTATCGGTAAAAGATGGAGAAACGGGCGAAGTCGTAGTTCTTCATGTTGACAAGAGCACGGCAAGAAGAGACATCATGATTAGACCCGACTTAGGGGACGATGTGATTGCGAAATATAATGAGCGAAACAATCATGCGTTCTCATTCTTAACTGATGAGCGTGTTCATAACTGATCAGACAGATTCACTGCGCGGATAATCAGGAAGGTAAGCAAAGACATCAACATTTAAAAAATACCCGCTTGTTTTTGAAGCCAGCGGACGTATTTTACGATCTGATCCACATCGTCCGGTTTAACCGTATCGATTCTCGGCATATCGCCGAATTGCCAATGGTGAGCCTTAACTCCATTGGCTGCCGCCCGCTGAAACGCCGCATCGCCATGATGATTCGGCTCATAAACTTTGTGAAGAAACGGTGGACCTTGAGTCGTTCCGACTCCACCGATCCCATGGCAGGTGGAGCAGTTGGCGTTGAATTTCTGTTCTCCTTCCCGTAACTCCGCCGGCGCAGAAGCCACGGTTCCTGTTCCATTTGGTTCTACCCCATTTTGGCTGCATGCTGGTGCGGCACCAAGAATCAGCACAATAAGGCTTACCCACAGCGTACGTGATGTCTTCATAGAGCGTGATCGTTTTCTGAGTCCGTTCGGGTTGGTCAACATACCGCATACTGAATCGGATCTACAACTCCTGCCTCTGCAAATCCTCGCTTCCGAATCAGACAGCTGTCGCACTGCCCACAGGCAATCGGCCCAGTTGGGTCATAACAACTATGCGTGAGATGAAAGGGAACGTTCAGTGTCAGGCCGAGTCTTATAATCTCAGCCTTCGTCATCCGGAGCAGTGGCGTTCGAATTTCAATACCCTTGCCCTGCATGCCTGCCTTTGTTCCCTCGTGAAGTGCTGTTTCCACGGCCTTAATAAATCCCGGGCGGCAGTCGGGATAGCCGGCATAGTCGATCACGTTGGCACCGAAATAGAGGATCGAGGCTCCCAGCGTTTCCGCATAAGCGGCAGCGAGAGATAGAAAAATCAGGTTTCGGCCCGGCACATAGGTAACGGGCACTTCCTGGTTCCGCTCGGATTCAGTCCGCTGCTTCGGCACCGATATATCATCGGTCAAGGCCGATCCACCGATCGCCCTCAAATCGACGTTCATCACGACATGTTGGTGCGCTCCCAGAGCCGTCGCTACCTGTCTCGATCGCTCAACCTCCACAGCGTGACGTTGTTGGTATGCGATGGTGAGGAAATGCAGCGCGTATCCGTCACGACGGGCGACAGCCGCTGTAACAGTAGAGTCCAACCCGCCGCTGGCAAGAATCACCGCTCGTCCTGAAGTCGGCGCATTCATAATGGGAGAAGGACAATGCGAGGTGTCGTGAGGAAGAAATTCTTGGAAGTTACTCGCGCTCTTCTTCGCGCTCGATTTTCTCCAGCAAGTCCGCGCGTGATTGGCACTCCACGCACAGCTTGGCGAAAGGGACCGCCTGGAGACGCTTTTCGCTGATCTCGACCCCACATTCCGCACAAATCCCGTAAGTCCCTTCGTGTAGCCGGGTGAGAGCTTCGTCGATCGACTGCCGTCGGCGGTTACGCATCTCCATCAAGGAAATACCGAGTTCGCGCTCCAGATCCATTAAGGCTTGGTCGCCGACATCACGCGCCGACTCCAGACGCCGTTGCTGATCTTCGGTCAAGGACTGCCCTAGGCTCTCTTCGATCTCCCGAATAATCTCTTGACGTTTGCCAATGAGTATCTTGTGAAGCACTTCCTGTCGCCGTTCCCGTACTTCCCGCTCTTTTGCCGTCTCCTTTGGCCGAATCGGCACCTCTATTTCGACCTCGGACGTCGCTTTAAGCGCGGCAGCCGACCCCGCAATCGCCGGCTCAGGTTTCTTGGTCTCAGTTGTCGCAGATTTCGTCTTTGCCTCGCCCTTTTTCTTCGCCTGTGTTTTCATCGCCATAGAGAGCCCGCCCAAAAATAGAATAAATAAGTGGTTGGAGGAGCAAAATTTCGGTTTCTATATCACGCCCTGTGCCACTTGAACAAGAGGCGGTGAAGAATGCCTCAAACCCTAGGGATAGGTAATAGTCGAATGGACATCATAACCGGTGAGCTTGTCGCGTCCTTTCAAACTCTTCAGCTCCACCAGAAAATCGAGACCGACAATCGTGCCGCCAAGCTGACGAACAAGATGGACCGTCGCTTCTGCCGTTCCGCCGGTCGCCAAGAGGTCGTCGACAATCAACACATGTTCGCCGATTTCGATGGCATCGCGGTGCACGGCGAGGCTGTTATGTCCGTACTCAAGGCTATACTTCACTTCATAACAATCAGCCGGAAGTTTGCCAGGCTTGCGAACGGGGACAAATCCGGCTCCGAGACGCGCCGCGAGAATCCCGCCGAAGATAAACCCCCGGGACTCAATCCCTACCACCTTGGTGATCCTTCGATCCTGATATCGAGTCGTCAATTGGTCGGCAAGGCTCTGCACCGCGGCAGGATTTTTAAGGAGCGTGGTGATGTCATAAAATAGAATGCCGGGTTTCGGAAAGTCCGGCACTTCTCGAATGAGTGCTTGATAGTTGACGGCCGTCACGAGAATTAGAGCAAGTCTGCCTGTGTCATAGTTTTTCGCTCAATGGTGTTGCGAAGCCGAACCAACGCGGCCATCTCGATCTGCCGGACGCGCTCACGAGTCAGTCCCATGGTGCGGCCGATTTCTTCGAGCGTCTTCGCTTCGTCTCCATCGAGACCAAACCGTGACACAATAACAGTTTGTTCCTTCTCAGGCAACTCCTTCACCCAAGCCATCAGTTCCGTCCTCCGCCGAACACCGTCGGCGGTCTCATCGGGTGAGAGCCCGACGGGATCTTCGATCACATCGCGTAAAAAGGTATCAGTGCGGTCGTTGAGCGGACTATCGAGCGAACAGGTGGTGCGCACTAATTGCTTCAGGTCTAATACCTCCTCTTCCGATGTTTTCATCTTGGCGGCCACCTCCGACGCTCTCGGCTCCCGACCATGCTCCTGGACCAACTGTTCGACACGATTCAGATAACGATTGAGGCGCTCTACCACGTGCACCGGCAAACGCACCAGCTTGCCTTGATTAATGATCGCCCGCTCGATGTACTGCCGGATCCACCAAGACGCATAGGTACTGAACCGGAACCCACGCTTGTAATTGAATTTTTCAACGGCTTTGATCAAACCTAAATTGCCTTCTTCCACGATGTCGGAAAATGGAAACCCACGGTGCATGTACCGTTTTCCGATGCTGATGACAAGCCGTAGATTCGACTCGATCATCTGTTGCCGAGCTTGCTCATCGCCGGCCATGACGCGCTTACCGAGCTGCTGTTCTTGTTTGAAGGTCAGCAGAGTCGATCGGCGGACCTCCCGTAAGTAACTCTTCAGAGTATCCAGACCTTCCGATCGACCGGTTTCCCGTTCTCCCCCCTGATCGGTTGCGCTGGCAGGTTCCGAGGGATCCATGTCGTCGATGGTTTGCCTCCGAGCTTCGCTCAATTCGGATTCTTCGTCATGCGCTCGACTCATGATTCCTCGTTTTCTAATACCAAATGCTGAAGTTCGAATACTGCCTGGTCGCGGCACTCCACTCCGTTTCAATCTTTGTGACACGGGCAGCAGGAGGACCGGTTTTCAATTTATGTATAAGCGTTTCGATCACTTCTCTTTTCCCCTCCACGTCCAGCTCGACCCGTCCATCGTCGAGATTGCGCACACCACCTGTCAGATCAAGCTGTGTGGCAGTTCGTGCCGCAAACGCGCGAAACCCTACTCCTTGCACACGACCACCCACGAGGATACGCACTCGAACCGGCGATTCATCAACCGACTGAGTCATCTGGGTTTTACCAAGATCTTTGAGTGTAAACAGCCACTTATGAGTCTGTTCAGCGGATATTCTCACACCTCTTCGGATGCGTCACGTGTTTTACAATTCTGCGCCAAACTGTGCCCGTGACGGATGTTTTATGAACTGAAAGATACGCTCAGGGTCAAGTAAGCCGTAGAAGAAAAATTGGAGGGATGTATCTGCTTGCGGCAGTCACGATAAAACGATGAATAGCACGCGGCATGAGCGAGCTTGGTTTGGTCGGGGCGAGAGGATTTGAACCTCCGACCCCTGCGTCCCGAACGCAGTGCGCTACCGGGCTGCGCTACGCCCCGACAAGACCAAGTAAAGAAAACGGACTCATGATTGTCTTACAAGATAGGGGTAAAAGGCAACCCATGAGCTTCCGCCACACCACGGTGGATAACCTTCCCATTTTTGAGATTGATTCCTTTGGCCAGTCCGGGATCGGACCGGATCGCTCGATCTACACCATCATCGGCGAGTTGTAACAGATATGGCAATGTCGCATTGGTGAGGGCATAGGTGGAGGTGCGTGGGACGATTCCAGGCATATTCGCCACGCAATAGTGCACAACTCCATCGATGACATAAACAGGCTCCGAGTGAGTCGTCGGTCTCGTCGTCTCAACACAACCGCCCTGATCGACAGAAACATCTACGATCACCGATCCAGACTTCATCCGTGAGACCAGCGAACGCGACACCAGCTTGGGCGCCTTGGCACCGGAGACAAGCACGGCGCCGATGACAAGGTCGGCCGAGCATACAGCCTCCTCAATAGCAGTAGGGCTCACCGCCAGTGTGACGATCCGACCTTGGTACTGATCATCGAGATATCGCAGCCGTTCAATATCCAAATTAATCACAGTAACCTGGGCTCCCATACCGACCGCGATGCGAGTCGCCGAGCTTCCTGCTATCCCGGCGCCTAGCACGACGACTCTGCCGGGCTCCGCTCCCGGAACCCCTCCCAACAGGACACCCCGCCCTCCGTGGATTTTTTCGAGATATTGCGCACCGATCTGCACCGACATCCGCCCAGCGATTTCACTCATCGGCTTGAGCATCGGAAGACTGCCGTCTTTCGATTCGGTCGTTTCATACGCAATCGCGGTGATCTTGCTACTCAGGAGCGCCTTGGTCACATCCGCCAGTGCGGCGAGATGCAAATAGGTGAACAAAACTTGGCCCGGACGAAACAGATGACATTCAGAAAGCAACGGTTCTTTAACCTTCAGAATCAACTCAGCTTCTCTGAATACTTCGTCCTTCGAATCGGCAACCAAGACTCCAGCCTTACGATACTCATCATCGCTAAATCCGCTACCCAGCCCCGCCGAAGGTTCGAGCCAAACCTCATGTCCGTTCTGACGGAGGGTCGCTGCACCCGCCGGCGTGAGACTGACGCGATATTCATGGTCTTTGATTTCCTTCGGGACACCGATCACCATAAAGATTCCCCCTTCCGGCTACGAATGCTAATACTGTCATTATTATACCTCGATACGCCGAGTGATCGGTTGGACCGCCACATCAGCTGCCCGTGGACAGTCTGTAAAGGCCTGTTGTAAGATACAGTCTTTCCATGTCGTTTCTGGAGATGTGAATGGACTCCTGGAGCGGATCATGTCAGGCTTGCGGAACCCAGGGCGGCCCGCTCATGAAGTTTTCGCTGGGGAAAGATTTTTTCGGCCGCCCTTACGATCGTCTGTCTCCATCATCGGATCAGAACCCGAAATGGTATTGTACCCTTTGTTCGATGCACAAGAACCTACAGCGTGATTTTCGTGATATCGGGGCCGAGTTCGACAAGCTAGGCGTCAGTCATGGATCGGAACTCTCGAAAGGCGACGAGTTCCGACGCGCGTCATTGCGGTTACAGGAAATCATGGCTATTTTGAGGGGAACCCAACAGCCATCACCATTCTTAAGCGGCCACGATGTGACGTTACTGATGGAACGACTCAATACTCTCACCATGCCGGTATAGCCGCCCGACTGTATGCCACCGTTTCAACGCCACATCTTCGTCTGCACGAACCAGCGTCCCCAAGACGACCCGCGCGGCTGTTGTGCAAACTTAGGCTCGGAAAAACTCCACGCGCATTTCAAGAACGAAACAAAGCGGTTGAATCTCAAAGGTCTTGTTCGCGCCAATAAGGCCGGCTGTTTGGACCATTGCGAGCTGGGTCCGAGCGTCGTGATCTATCCTGAGGGAGTATGGTACTGGGTCGGTACGGAAGCCGACGTCACAGAGATCATGGAACGGCATGTTCTGAAGGGCGAGGTCGTCACCCGATTGCTCATGCCCGCCCATCCGGTGCCGGAACGACTGAATCCCATCAAGAAGCCGTAGGACTTCCCTACAATCATTCGATGCCGACAGAAGACAAATGGAAGGCCAATATGGAAAAGGTGGCCTTCACCCGACAGTTTCCCGGACTCCTGTTGGACTGGAAATCGTTCGAAGGCAAAACGGTCCAGGCCGTGATTCCATTGACCGGTAAACCCGGCGCCGCTGTGATGGTTTGTAGCGATGCAACCTTTGCCGTAGTTCCCGCGCTTTCACCTGAACCGTGGGCACTCGGACAGGCCCTTGCCGATGCTCGCGCTCGGCTTGAACCGGCACACCAAGCAGCGTATGCCGAGTACGATCGATTATCCAAAAAGGACAAGGAAGCGTTAAGAACCGCCCGACTGGAAAAGATTCTAGGCGCGATTTACAACAATCTGGAACAGATTCCTGAGCTCAAAGACCGACTCAAGCAACTTGTGAAGGAGTGGAAGTGAGCAGTCTGCCGAATAAGAACATGTTTGAGATCTTCTCCCAAGGTCTCTTTGAAGGAGTCAAGCCCATGATGGTTGCCCGAGATCATCTCGTCCGCCACGCCGACCGCTGCACGCATCAGGCTCTATGTGTCCCGATCTGCCCGACCGGTGCCTGGCTCTCAACGCCTCCCTACAAGTTCGATCCATCGCGCTGTCTGGAAAGCTGCCGGCTTTGTTTGGATGCCTGTCCCTCGCAAGCCATTTATGCCGTCTTCAAAAAGGGCGATAAACTCTTGGAACCGCAAAAGAAAACGGGGTAGCCGGATACTTTCGTGCTGCGCATCCTGCACTTCTGGTGAACGCTGTGATCGGTTCATGCGCGCAGTTGAGATGCATCAAGCTTTCTCATGAAAAAGGGGGGCAGCGGATTACCATAAGGTGGCAATTGTTACTTCACTCTTGATAATCATATGATCTGTTTCCGCAAATGTCCCCAATAAGCAGTCCCAGCGTATCCGCATGCGACAGTGCCAGTCGTCATGGACATAATCTGATAGACCCTGCTGCGCGGGATTTTGACCCTTACGGCAGGATTCAGTAGATCAGGGGAATTCATGACCAGCTTGAGCGATTCGCCGGCGGACAGGATCGGCCACATGCAAGCGAGCCGTAACCGAGTTTCATAACGCGGAATCGCCATCGTGTAGAGCCAACCCTGATCAAGGTGCTCGATTGCCAAGCGAATGAGTTTTCTCAGCACAGGTCTGAAGCGAGGAAGATTGTTCTGATCCAAGAGGTCCTGCGGCTTCAGCCCCGCCTCAGTGAGCATTGTTTCGGGAATGTAGCACCGTCCCCTTTGTAGGTCATGGGCGATGTCCTTGATGATATTCGTCAATTGCAGCCCCTTGCCGAATCGGACTCCTATTTCCGACATCTGCTGAAGGTTCCAGTTTGCTAATGCCTTTCGATGTGCACACATGAGATCGGTCCAGAACTCCCCGACACATCCGGCTACATGATACGTGTATCGATCTAAGTCATCGAGCGTCTTGAGGGCGGAGAGATCAGCCACGGAGGCTCCAGCGAACACCGTGAGGTCCATTTCCATTCCTTGAGTCAGGGTCGTCACTACCCGTTGAATCCGACATCGATCGTCAGGTGAACAGGTGAGAAAAAGTCGGAAGCACTCATCCAATCGTTCGAGCAAGGTTCGCTCAGCCGAATCTTGTTGGAGCGGACCCATGGCCTGTTGGATAGTACGGATCTGTGCCCAATCGATCTGATCACCGACAAATTGCTCTCTGAGGCGGTTGAGAAAACTCTGTCGGCGCGGTCGATCGATCAATTCCGTATCGGTAATCGTATCGGCAGCCCTAGCAAAGAGATAGGCCAAGCTCACTTGATCACGAACATTTGCCGGCACGACAACTAATGTCGTGTAAAACAGACGAGAGACCTGCTTGAGCAGGTCGCGGAGCAGCTCATGTTTAGAGGAGATGGTCGCCTTGGAGGAATCCATTAGGTCACTTCAAAAATGCCGTTCAACTCTTCAGTCGAGATAAGGACGGCAAGCGATGGAGTCGATATAGGAACATCGGCCGTCTCCACCAGCGACGCATCTATCGCCACGAAGAATCCCACCATACGAACACATACGAACGCATACCGTAATGAATTTCATCGTGTGATCCTTCTAACAGGAAAATCAAGAACCGGTCAACTTTACCTCTAATTTCAGATAGTTCCGTCATCTTGACTTCTCATGTTGAGGCCTTATCATTTGTCTTCGACACTTCGTACACTGGACACATCGTATACTGATAGACATGTATTGAACTGCCGGTTTGTGTATAATCAGGGCAGTCAAGTTATTCACTACCAGTAGTAGTGATGTGCTTGTCTTCTAAGGAGGATTATCGATGAAATGGATGAAGGGTATAGGTTTGTTGTTGGTCGCCAACATTCTGATTATGGTGACGCTTTCGATCACTGTGCCGATAGTGATCAATGTGATTCTTCCGATGTTCGGGATCGATGTTCGAGGGTCGGTCGACCTTACTACCTTGGTGTGGGCTGCCATGTTCGGGTTTGGTGGCGCCTTCATCAGCTTGGCATTCTCAAAACAAATGGCACGCGCCATGCTCGATTGCCAACAGATTACGCAACCTCGTTCACACGCTGAACAGGTTATTTACGGCTCTGTGCAGGAAATCGCTCAGCGTTTGCATATCACGATGCCTGAGGTGTGGGTCTATGACTCACCCGATCCCAATGCATTCGCGACAGGACCGAGCAAGAACAATTCCATGGTGGCTGTTTCCACCGGATTGCTTCAGAACCTGAAAGAAGACGAGGTCAAGGCGGTTTTGGCTCACGAAATGGGCCATGTGTATAACGGCGACATGTTTGCCACAACCGTTCTCGCAGGACTGATGAATACCTTCGTGTATTACATCGCCATGTGGGTGCGGCGTTTCTTCGCAGAACGGGACCAAGCCGCATTAGGGTTCGGCTTGTCGCTCGTGATTCAGATCGTCGTCAGTATATTAGCCGCCATCGTCATCAACTGGTTTTCGCGTCGTCGGGAGTTTGGAGCTGATGCGTTTGCGGCCAGGGTATACGGTAAGGACTCCATGATCGCTGCGCTCCGATCGATCGATCGATGGGTCACCCGTTCGCAGGTCGAGTACTCCTCGCAGGATGCGCTTGCCACAATGAAGATCTCAGGTAATTCTTCGAGTTTTATGCGTCTATTTTCCACGCATCCACCGATGGAAGAGCGAATCGCGTCCTTGCAGCGACTGACAGTCTAGCGGAACTCGGTTGGGCTTGAGGGAGGCTCCAATACTGCCTTCAAACTTTTCGGTAAAATGAGATGTGCTGACGATATTCCTGGACGGCCGCCCACAGGGCGGCCGTCCCCAGCACAATATTCGCATCAAGAGCAGCCTCGATTTCCGGATCGTCAATCTCAACCTCATACCGATCTTGGATATTGGTACGAATCGGCCCCTGCGCTATATCGCGGGGCATAAAGATTTCCTTCCAGACTTCTTTTTCAACCAGACAGACATCCCGAAATCGCTCGTACAGCAAGCTCAACTTTTCAGAGTCGGTAATCCGAACGCGCTCTCCCATGAGTCCCTTTCTCCCTCAACTTACCGGCCAGATTGCCATCCTGAAACAAGTTACCATTGCACGGCAAACTGTGCCGGATCTTCCAAGGGGGGGTACCTCAAAGATGAGATAGATTCCAGGAATATCCGGCATGAATATGGAACCAGCTCAGTTGGTGTCAGCCGTTGGTCCTCAGCCACGGAAGTATCGTACTCAGAGGCATCGCAAGGGTCAATTACTGCCGCTGCATGAGCCGAACAGCAATCCAACGGGCTTTCTCGTCTTTTTCCGTAACGATATGTCTAAAACCTTTCGCCACTTCCTGCTGTTCTCTGGACTCATGCATTGTGCCGTGCTGGTAGCCGGTCCGTACTTCGTCATCTACCTGCTTCAAGATCTTCACCTCGCGCATTGGCAATATGGAATCTGAATTTGCGAGGGAGGTATCTCTTTCTTGAGAAACTACATTGCGAGCCATGGCAGGAGAGAATTTCTTTGGTGTTCGGTCAGACTTCAGTTGATTTTTTGTTTCTTTGATCATGAAATACGTGTCCTTCCTTGGTGATTGGCGGCTTCGGCAAGGAACAAACGGGTCGGTAGCCTACAGGTCGGGCTTTAGTGCCTTAGTCTTGACTTCCTATTTTGGATTCAACTGATTCAATGCAACTTCAGCTTTATCGAGGAGTTGCTTCGTTTCAGCGAACTCGGCTTTGGCTTTCGCTTTATCAAGTGTCAGCCAAATATGTTGTCGATTCTCCGGTGGCCACACCTCGACATCAGTTATAGTAACTTTATCGAGCTTGGTTTTCATGGCTGCCACATATTCCATCAGGTAAAATCGCGTGACTAAGGCGTTGTCATGACTCCCAAATTGGACATTGTCAATCCATCGGACGACCCGAGCCCAGTATCCGGTCTCTTCCCTGACTTCTCGGACAGCCGTCTCAGGAGGATCCTCTCCGGGCTCAATATGCCCTTTTGGCAGTACCCATTGCGTTCGATCCTTACTGGCCTCAACGAGCAGATACTCGACGGTTTTGCCATTCGTACGATACACCACTCCTCCCGCATGGGTAGGCTCATTACCTTCTGGGGTTGAGGCAGAGGCTATAGCGGCAGATGGTTTCAGGCTTTCAAGCGCGAGGATAAACCAATAGGCCTGCTGTGTTGCTTTGAATCGTTGCTCTACATATCGCCAGACAGCTGGCACGATGAGGATAAAGCAGACGAGTGCTGCTTCATACCGCCCTTGACATGCAAAGATACCTGTCAGTACTGGTAGCACAATGACAAAGCTCCGGAAGAATTTCGAATCGGCCTCGAAACGCTGCACAGCAAACAATCCCTCTGGGTGTTTCTCTGACAGCCAAATCTTCGACCACTGAAAACCATTCATTGCCTAGCTGAAAGACCTAAGGTGCGCGCTTTCATCCTTTCCACTTGAATCACAGCCGTATCAGCACTCTGCTTAAAGAACCAGCGCGATGTGGCCACTTTTCGTAGCCACCTCCATGACATACGTTCGCCTTTGGCCAATTTCCCTACTTGGCCTCTATCAGTACATTTTCGAAATGGGTCGTAGACTAAATCATCCAAGACTGAACCGATAAGAAAGATGAAATGACCGAGCAAATAGCTTGCAAACAGAAAGACCATCCAAGCCTCAGTACCCTCTAGCTTGTAGGAGTATTTGCCGAGCAAGGCTTGCGCCGCCAAATCTTTCCCGAGATAGGCCAGCAGTCCTCCAGGCATCAAGACCGAGAAGAAATCGACGAGGCCGACGAAGAATTTCTGAGGTTCAAA
>JAICUC010000100.1 GCA_025936075.1 Nitrospira sp.
GCGAGAACAAGCCTACACCAGGGCATTGCACCGCATGGATGAAGCGGTCAGATTTATGGAGAGATGGCGGGATGAATTCAAGGAACAACAGAAAGAATTGCCTCTATTCGACCGCTTCGAAGAGTGGCTCACCCGTATGGGAAGTCTGATCAAGGATGCCTGGAGGTACGAACTCTTTTCCGCCGAAGATACGATCGAGGTTGACGGCAAGACCATGACCGGCCATCGCAGTGTGACGGTCGGCAAAACGCTGACCGCCTTGGCGATCTTCCTGGTCGGCTATGTCGTCTGTGTCTATTTGGCCAGGGCTATCAGCCGATTGGCCGTGACGAGGCTCGGCACGGGGTCGGACGTCGCGAATCTGGTGCGCCAGTGGAGTCAAGCGCTTCTCATCACGTTCTTGATCGTGCTGAGCTTCTCGTGGGCTAAGATCCCGTTGACGATTTTTGCATTTCTCGGCGGAGCCTTTGCGATCGGGGTCGGATTCGGCGCGCAGACACTCTTGAAAAACATTATCAGCGGGATTCTGCTGTTGATCGAACGGCCGATGCGGGTCGGCGACCTTATTGAGGCCGACAATGTTCGAGGTCGGGTGACTTCGATCGGTCTTCGCTCTTCCACCATCAGAGACGCCAAAGGAACGGAGACGCTGATACCGAACAGCAGTTTCCTCGAACGGGCCCTTACGAACTGGACTTACTCGAGCCGTGTCGGGAGGTTTTCTCTTCGAGTCGGCGCTCCATACGGCACGGCCGCTCAACAGATCATGAATCTGCTTTCAGCTCTTGTCCTGCAGCATCCGAAAGTCATGAAGCAACCGGCACCGCAAGTGCTTCTCGACGAATTCGGAAGTCAAGCCCGCATCTTCACGGTGAACTATTGGCATGAACTCTCTCCGGATGTCGATCCGAGCGGAATCGCAAGCGAATTACGCTTCGCGATCGAACAAAAGTTCGCGGAAGCCGGTCTAAAAGTACTGCCGGCGACGTGAGAATTAGAGGGTTTTAACTAACTGTTAACATGTCGTTAATCTTAAAGTGTTACATACGTCCACATCCAATATCGGCGAAGGGAGATGTCATGACCTGTGTAAAATGCAAAGGATTGATGATTCACGAGCGCCAACCGGCGATGTCATCCAGTATGATCATTCTGCGCTGTCTCAATTGCGGCCTGATCATTGATCCTTTGATTGAGCAGAATCGCAGCAACCACATGCGAGCCAAGGCGGCTTAGGGGACGGGATTTTTTATCCGGACCGAAGACTGTGGAATTCAATTGCGTGGTCGGATTGGGCGTCGCGTGCGCAGTCAGATCGAAAACTCAGCCCACACAAAGGTATGGTCTGAAGGCTCTTTCGCTCGCCGCGGCTCGACGTCCACATCCACCTTTACGCACTTTTCCGCCAGCGTTGCCGTGGCCATCAAATGATCGATGCGCCATCCTTTATTGGCTTCCAATGAACTCGGCGCACGGTAGTCCCAGAATGTATATTGTTGGCGTGTCGGGTAGAGTTTCACAAAGACATCTTGAAACCCCCAGGCGACCGTTTTTTCATACACGTTGCGCGCGGCCTCATGATAGCAGACATGGTTCAGATGTTTCTCCGGACTGTGGACGTCCATGGGGCGTGGCGCAATATTCATATCTCCGCACCAGATAGCCGGAGCGTGCGGTGAAAGATGTGCATTGAAGTAATTCCGTAGCCGTTCATACCAGGCGAGCTTGTAGGCATACTTCGGCGAATTGATTTCGAACCCCTGCGGCACGTAGGTATTGACGATGGGAATTCCATCGATGAGGACTCTCAACAAGCGAGAATCTTCAGGGTCTCCTCCGTCATCGAATCCATAGGACACTGCTTCCGGCTTCTTTCGGCTGAGAATCGCCACCCCGTTATAGGATTTCATTCCTCGAAAGGTCATCTCGTATCCGCTGGGTGCCAGCGCGAGCAAGGGGAATTCGCTATCCTGGACCTTGGTTTCTTGGAGGCACAGGACGTCCGGCTGATGCCGATCGAGCCATTCGAGCACGATCGGCAAACGCTTGCGCAATGAATTGATGTTGAATGTCGCTATTTTCATCCCCAGCGCGCTCCAAATGAGTCGGCGCATCCTAACAAAAGCCGTCCAGAGCAACAAGCGGGCGGTAAGTATCGAGCCATGTCCGTCGCTCCGTCACCATCTTGAGACCCGGCACCTTCAGCGCATGGACGCCCGTCGATCACGCCGATGACTTGAGGCCGTGTGAGTCCACGCCGCCAGGTGAGCTGATTTCGACGATCAGACACCGATCTGCCAGCTTGATCGGGATCAGGCGATATTTCGGCGTGAGGGCGCTGCGGAACAGTACGGCATGTCGCTATTCTGAAAGAGGAGACCATGAACAGTGTGTTGATCGCCGGTTTATGAGACGTCTACGGATTGAGTCGGCAGCATGAGTCATGATATGAAGGCGCGTGTTAGTCTACGGCCCGCCTGTCCAGAAGACAGCAGCGCAGAAGGCAGTGGCCGTCGGTGGAGGGCGTTGGTCCGTTTCGAGGAAGAAGGGGCGCATTATTTGGCCTGAGGTATGTGCGTGAAGACCGAACGAAGCGGAAAGATGACAGAGGCGAAACGAACAGGGACTGCACAAGCAGGGAGGGGGGATATGATGAGACGTCGCGGTGTATATGGAAGGATGAGATGGGTCGGAATACTGGGGTTGGGTGTTGCGGTGGCTTGGCCATTGCTCTCGGCCGCTGGGACGAGCCGCGCCGAGACACCTTTGCAATTGCCACAAATTCAAGGGCTGGAAGATCCGAACACCTTTGTTCCCGCCGACAATCCGCTCACCAAAGAGAAGGTGGAGCTGGGGCGGATTCTGGTATTCGATAAGCGGCTGTCGAAGGATAACACCATCGCTTGTATGAGCTGTCACCTGGCGAAGAAGGGCTTTACCGATGGGATGCCGGTCGCGACCGGGATCAAAGGGTTGAAAGGCGGTCGCAGCGCGCCTGCGTCATTCAATCGGGTCTACAGCACATTGAATTTTTGGGATGGCCGGGCGGCGACGCTGGAAGATCAGTCGATCGGACCCTTCATCAATCCGATCGAGCATGGGTTCAAAACCCATGCTGAAATGGTCGCCAAAATGAAAAAGATTCCCGGCTATCGGAAGCTCTTTCAAGAGGTCTTCGGCCGAGAAATCATGATTGAAGATGTCGGTCGAGCAATTGCCAGCTTTCAGCGGACCGTGCTGTCCGGTAACAGTGCCGTGGATAAGTTCGATATCGGAGGAGATCAAGACGCATTGAACGACTCCGCGAAACGCGGTCTTGAACTGTTTCGTGGAAAAGCTCGCTGCACCCGATGCCATTCAGGCTTCAACTTCACGGACGAGAAGTTTCATAATTTAGGCATAGGCTGGGACACGAATACGGTCGATCTTGGTCGGTATATGATAACCAATAACGCAGAGGATATCGGATCCTTCAAGACTCCGACATTGCGGGAGATCGCCCGCACCGGTCCGTACATGCACGACGGACGGTTCAAGACCCTGGAAGAAGTGGTGAATTTCTATAACCAGGGCGGGATCAAGAACCCACACCAAGATAATACGATCATTCCATTGGAACTGACGGAGGAAGAGAAGCAGGATTTGGTGGCCATGCTCAAGTCGCTCAATGGCGAGGGGTGGCAGCACGTTTCCGCGCCGAAGTCATTTCCAAAGTAATTCGAACCGTTCAGGAGGAGCGATAATCGGAGGGCCATCGCGCGATGGCCCTCTTTGTTTAGGGGCGGGGTAATGATTCCCGATCGTTCATCTGGAGGAGATGCCGACGCAGAATAGCCTGCTCGATACGGGAGCGTCCCCGATCCGGGGCTGGGTATCGCAGCACCAGATGTATCTTGTCTGATTCCGGCAGTTGAATGGTAATGCGCGGTTCCGGGGAAGGCGCTTCCAGCAAATTGGTCTTTTCCAGCAGCTTCATCTGCCGCGCGGCTTCATCCATGAACGGAGCGCATTCGGTCTTTGCAGCCTCTAACAGGGAACGCTCGGCTTTCAGCCAGTCATCATCATTTTTGAGCGGAACGATCAACGTATAGAGACCGTACTCTTGCTCAGGATTTTCCTTGATCAACGTATTGGTAAGCAGCAAACTATTGGGAAAGATAGTCACGCGGCCGGTGTACAGATGAGCGGATTGTCCGGGACCGATTTCCAATAACCTTGTCGCGAAGGCATCGTAGTCCAGTACCACTCCGCGGTGGCCCGCGATTTGAATCCGATCACCGACGGCAAAGACCTTGCTGCCCACCCGGAGCGCCGCCCCGCTCCAGCAGAGAATGAGCTCTCTTGTCGCCAGGACGAACGCCGCCGCCAAGGCGACGAGCGAAACGGCAAAGGCTTGCAGTTCGTGAGCCCAAATGATCACGAGACCGAGAAGAAACGCGAAGACGACCGAGTTCCTGGTCGTAACTACCCAACGGCGTTTCGATTCCATCGAGAGCGTCGGATTGTGAGCGATCCAACGCACGATCAACGGCCTGACGATGATCAAGGTCAGCAACAGGATCAGCGACTTCAATCCGTCCAACGCGACCGAGCTGTCGATTGCAAACCACTCGCTTTGAGGCACGATCCTCCTCTACTTGACAGTCAAGGTCTCACGGGTACCCGGGACGCATTCCTCACGATTCCAGTTTTTGAGGATCTTGTCTTCGGAGAACGTCAATGTGTACCGATAGCAATACAATGTGAGTTTGGCGGTCTCCGCTCCCCCCTTCCCCATCAAACTGGTGACCGAATTGGAAGCGTCGGCGACGAACGAGGAGTTCCATGGGGTGAGATCCTTCTCGCTGAGCCCGAATCGATAGGTCCAGAGACTGTCCCCGCCGAGTGCCGGGGTTTTGGCCGTGTGGGGAGGACCCAGTCGCTCCCGAATGTCATCCTGTGTCAGCCGACCAATTCCTTTCTTGAAATAGCTATCTCTCCAGGGACCGCCACAGCCGGAAAAGCCGACGGCTAAAGCGACAAGCAGGACACAAGTGACAGGAGGGAGCCACTTCTGAATGGCGGAGAAAATCGAGACCGGCATGCTGACGCCTACGCTACACCGGACGACCGGTAAGTGCAACTCTACAGGACACTACTCCCTATCATGATCATGTTCGACGGGGTCCGTCATCGGGCACAGTCGGCAGATTGAGGTGGGCTGGATTTGGCCATACGTTTTCGGTACCTTAGTATCGACCGAGGTCAATGTATGGATACCCGACTGATTATTGCCGCATGTATTACCGGTGTCATGACCTTCTCTTTACAGGCAGGGCTTGCAGCGGCCGAAAATCGGACAGCCAAGCCCGAGTCGGTTCCATCAACTTCTCTGAAGTCTGATCCTTCTCCCGTACCGGCGAAACCATCAGGTTCCACCGGCGATCCCAAGGCTGGAGAGAGGAGCAAGTCGCCGACCAATGGTGGAGCGCACCAGTCGGCTGTGTTGACGGCGGCTTCTCCTGAAATCAGCGGGAAAGATGGTGCGCCGATGGTGTTGGTTCCGGCCGGTGAGTTTGTGATGGGAAGCGATAAAGGTGATGAAGACGAATCCCCTCCGCATCGCGTCTACCTCAATGCCTTCTACATCGATAAATTTGAGGTGACGAACGGGCAATTCGCCAAGTATGTCGAGACCATTCAGAGCGAACCCCCATGGGGATTCACGGACAAGGAGACACCCTTGATCCATGCTGAGCGTCCAGTCCGCTGGGTGAACTGGATGGATGCTATGGGGTACTGTCTGTGGATTGGTAAGCGGCTTCCCACCGAGGCTGAATGGGAAAAGGCTGCGCGTGGGACGGATGAACGGGTCTATCCGTGGGGCAATGATCCACCGACTTCAGTGCATGCGGTCTATGGGTTAAAGGAAGGCGGCGCGGAGACAGTGTCGGTCATCGGCAATCACAAGAGGGGACAAAGTCCATACGGTGTGCAGGATCTAGCGGGGAATCTCTACGAATGGGTGATGGATTGGTACGCCGAGGACTTTTATTCCAGCTTTATCAATGGCTCCGCCATTAATCCGCGCGGACCCGGTGAGGGAGCGGCAAAGGTTCAGCGGGGAGGATCCTACATCAATACCCCATATCGCTTGCGGTCGTCATTTCGCACGAAGGGTGATCCGACCGAGCAGGATCCGAATGTGGGCTTCCGCTGTGCCCAGGATATTCAGAAGTAGCCGTAACCTCGTCTTTCCCTGCCTGATCCCCACACCAACACCCTATGAATGCTGAGTTTGTTCGAATATCGATGGGCGGCGTATTACGGCTCAAGAACTTTTACGGATTGGCATCTGCTATGCATCGCGCATCGATGCCAAGAAAAGCTGCGTGACACTTGACATGGTTTTGTAAAGAGCGTAGGGAAGAAATGCGGCCCATCTATCAATCGAAGTTCGAGAGATCGGGTAGACCGCGCGGCTGCCATCCAGGTCTCTCGATGACTTCATCGCGAGAGGAGGTGGATATGGACGACACGACGCCACCTGGCCCGTCAGGCCCACCGATGCAAGGGTGGGTTTCTCGTCGGTCATGCTAACCGAGTTCTTCGCCGGCTGTGCCGAATCGGCACGCAGAGCCTTTAAGTTAATTAAGGGTGAAAGCCATTTTTGAGTGGAGAAACATCGGTAGCAAGAGGAACACAAGCACCTGGGATTGACGAGGTCTCCCCCGATTGGAAACCTTTGGATCACCAGTATCGGGTGGGTCTTGAGGGCCGCGACAACAGAGCTCAGAATAACATATTGCGGCGTCCTAAGCGCCAAAGCGCGGGCGACCTCCCACCTTAGTGCAAGGTCGCCCGCGCCATTTCTGAGCCTTTCCGCATGATACGTCGGCATCTGCAGCCACCTGTTATCTAGTTTGTCAACAAGGTCCGGAAAGTTTGGCAGCACGGACCGTCGCGCAGACATCGTAGATCAACTCCTGTCTTCAGTTCCAGAATCACGCGATTCGGCCGTTCGCGGTCTTGAGCACGTCATGTAAACTCGGAGGGTTCTGGCCGCCACCGGCATCCAGCTTTCGAATATTGGGTCAGTTGGGGCTTTCATTTGCCATGACTCTGTCCTACCATATCGCCCGTGGCCGAAAAGAAAGCGAAAAAAGCGCCATTGCCCAAGGGAGCCAGGCGACGTCGGAAACCGACCGGCGCTTCAACCGGCTTGGCAGCCAGTGAACTGCAAGCCGCCGCCCCGCCGGGCGCCGTGGCCGAGCTGCATCAGATAATCGAACAGGATGGCGGGAAAGTTCTCTCGATCTATCGCGACCCTTATGGGGGGCAGTGGCTGGTCCACGCCGCATTGCCGATCGACTTGGTGGAGCCCACACCGTATCAACGGAATCTCTCCGACACGCATGTCCGAAAGTTAGAAGCGGTCATCGGGAAAATCGGCCGCTTTCTCGATCCAATCATTGCCGTGCGAATCTCAAAGCCGGACTATGTAGCGAAATATTGGACACCGAACGGTAACCATCGCCTCTCTGCTATGCGGACCTTGGGGGCGAAGAGCGTCATCGCGATCGTAGTCCCCGAAGCTGCTGCCGCCTATCAGATTCTCGCGCTGAATACGGAGAAAGCGCACAACCTTCGTGAAAAGGCGCTGGAAGTCATCCGGATGTACCGAGAGTTGGCACAGCGCGACCAAGCAACGGAAGACACCTATGCCTTGGAATTCGAGGAACCGGCGCTGATCACATTGGGACTCTGTTATGAGGAACGGCCTCGGTTCAGCGGCGGCGCCTACCATCCGGTGCTGAAACGAGTGGACGAATTTCTACAGAAACCGCTGCATGCCGCTCTGATCCTTCGTCAGCAGCGGGCCAAGACCCTCCTGGCGCTAGACGATCTTATCGTCAAACAAGTCGAGGCCCTCAAAGCCAAGGGATTGACCAGTCCCTATCTGAAGAGCTTCGTCGTCGCCCGCGTGAATCCGATTCGGTTTCGTCCCAAAGATGCACCGGCCTTGTCGTTCGATGACGCGCTCGAGCGCATGATGCAGGCGGCACAGAAGTTTAATCCCGACAAAATTAAGATGGATGATTTGGCAAAGTCTGGCGGGATTGCAGACGACTCTGAATAGCTCGCTCTGAGGCTCTCGTCTTGTTTATTTGTCGATAGCCTCTTTAGAATGATTCATTGGCTCACTCGTAAGGAGGCTGATATGAATCTTGCCGATAATAAATGTATCCCCTGTCGTGGCGGGGTGCCGCCGTTGCCGAACGATCGAGCTCAGGCATTGCTGAAAGAACTGGGGCCAGGGTGGTCGCTTAACGGGCAAGGTCATCTAGAACGGTTATACACCTTCAAAGACTTTGCGCAGGCGCTCGCGTTTGTGAACAAGGTTGGCGCGGTTGCAGAGGCGGAAGGCCATCATCCTGATTTGTATCTCTCGTGGGGAAAGGTCAAGATCGAGATCTGGACGCACAAGATTAACGGCCTGGCAGAAAGCGATTTTTACCTGGCGGCGAAAGCCGACCGAGAATTTGAGCCGTTTCGCTCAGCTTCAAGTTAAGCAAACCGTTTCCTTCATGAACGTACGAGGCATCGCATGAGCAGGGAGTTGACGATGGCGAAGTCGATCAAGGCTCCCTATCCCATATCACGCCCATTTTCGGCAGAGCGAACGATCGTTGAATGGGTCTTTTGAATTCGAGCATCTGTAACTCGTGCATTTGTTTGATGGACTGGCAACCGAACCACGACCATAGGGATACAACCCATTCATAAAAGATCTTGTGTGGGTCATCGGTATGCCTCCGAAATCAGAGGATAGTCAACGACCTTCTTTACTGCAGAGCCAGCAGTCTCCACCGGCACAAATAGATGAGGTCCGCCGGAGTGGGAGTGGATCGACCGGCCATGCTCGATCAAAGCAGTCTCCACCATACCTCATCATCGGAGCGGGCTTACTGGTGGTCATTGGAGCATTTGTAGGGCAATGGATCTTGTCTTCTACTTCTTCTTCTATTATCACGAGGAATCCGTCGGCATTTCAGACAACGGAATTGCTACGTACCCAAAGCCAGCGAATCATGCAAGAGCCCGGGCCCGCGACGATGGTTCTGGTGCCCGCTGGGGAGTTCGTGATGGGGGCGCACCAAGAATACGAAATGGCCGACAAGGATGAGCGGACGACCCATACGGTGTATCTGAATGCCTTCTCTATCGACCGGTACGAGGTCACCACCGCTCGCTATGCCAAATTCATTCAAGAAACGAAACGGCCCGCGCCAAAATATTGGTCTGACGAGACCTTGAAGCAGCATGAACGCAAGCCGGTTGTGGGAGTGGACTGGAACGACGCTGCCGCCTACTGCGCTTGGGTAGAAAAACGCTTGCCCACCGGGGCCGAATGGGAGAAAGCAGCGCGAGGGACCGACCTACGTCTGTATCCATGGGGGAATGAGGAACCTGGTCGGCAATGGGCAAATTTCGACCACTGTTGTGATAAAGGCTATGAGGCGCTCACCGAGGTGGGGTCATTTGAACAGGGGAAGAGTCCCTATGGCGTCTATGATATGGCCGGCAACGTGTGGGAATGGGTGGCGGACCGGTACGACGAGGGCTCTTACGGCAAGAGCACGGAGCGTAATCCGACCGGCCGTTCGAGTGGTGAAAAGCGCATAGTTCGCGGGGGAGCCTGGGACTCTGCTTCGACCTACGTTCGGTCCTCGTATCGGCTTAGGTTGTCACCCACGTTTCGGCTCGACAATATCGGGTTTCGCTGCGCCCGGGATGCGAAATGATTTTAAACTTCCTCTCACAATCGTCACATCGACAGCTTCTCAGCCATGTTTCGCATCTGCGGACAAGGTGATGCCCCGCCGCGAATTGCGCAGGCCACGTGGACTGCTTCGGGCATCTCTTCCACATTCGACCCTTTTCCAGCGACGCTTGTGTGTAGCGTCGAAGCAATAGGGGCACTGCACCCATATCAGAAAATGTCCTAAGACATGTGAGTGGTCATACGCATCCATACGAACCTCCATTTCGATCCTGTGTAGACATGAAGAAGTAAACGGTGGGCAATTAGGCATTGCCCGGAGGCATGGGGTCGGTTTCGGCCAGGGCTTTGGAAAAACGATCACTGACGATATCGGTGGCCTTCGCCATGAGATCCATCACTTCTTGCCATTCATTGGGCAGCAAGTCTTGCTTCAACTGCGGATGGATAGCCCATTGGGCCTCGACTTGTGTTCC
>JAICUC010000160.1 GCA_025936075.1 Nitrospira sp.
GAGCTTTTCGCCATGTGTCGTGGGCTCGCGAGCCGTTTGAAGCCGGGTGGACGGTTCGTCACGTTCACAGGCAATCCCAATCTCTACGCCTTCATGCAGGCCGATTACCGGAAGTATGGTTTCAGTATTACGCTCACGGACCGCGCATACGAAGGAGCTCCCATCGTCTGGACGGTCTATCTGGAGGGTTCCTCATTCGAGATCGAGAATTACTATTTACCCATGGAGGCATACGAGACCGCGTTTACTGAGGCAGGATTCCACGATTTCGAGGTTCATTTGCCGGAGGTCTCTCCACATCCGCAGGGTGTGGATGATGGAACATTCTGGTCGGATTACCTCGCTCACCCTCCCGCAGTGCTGATCGAATGTGTAAAAAAGTAACCGGAGGAAGGTGGTGAACCTTTTAGCGACCGACGCCTGTGGCGAAACACCGGCTCGTTGCCTCGGCCGTATGAGACAAAAGCGTTATGCGCATCACTGTTTATTATCTTGATTAACGGCTGGAACACGTTCTTACGGGATGGAAGTCGAGTCATGAAGATTTGGCCTTGGCACACGATTCTCATAGCCACCCTCATGGGCACAGCATTATCTGCAGCCGATTCCGCTGAGACAAAACTGCTGTTCAAAGCTCAAGGTGCGACCATCCCTGCTGGAAAGTCTATAGATTTGGGCAAGGTGGAGGTTGCCTCCTATAGCTCAATTAGAGTGGTCGCGAGCACACGACCCGACTCTGCCGCAAACGCGACGATCCAACGTATTCTCATGGAGGGTGATGAGCAATACTTAGCCTCTCTTGACACCATCGTCGTCACACCACAATCAACAACAACGAAGGTCTATCAAGTTCCAGGAAGAAAATTGCTCATACAAGCCGCTATAGATGGAAGCTCAGGCTCTGCAAGCATCGACGTAATAGTGTACGGAACCCAATGATATTGCGACGAACTGTCGCACCAAGTTCAACGCTTGGTAACGCGGTTTTTCCCATCTTAAACCTGACCCAAGCGAACGCGCTTGTCCATGATCTCGGCTCGTGCGCGCAGTGTTAGTTGACACTCGATCCTCCTCCACGTAGGGTTTCTTCGTTTCAATCGAGAGACACACACTTCCCAGGGACAACGTCATCATGGACTGGCTCTTGCTGATCGCCTTGCTTGTTGTATTCGCCATCGGGGGCGCCGGCGGCTTCGCGCTGTATAGATTCGCCGGTAAGATCAAGCGCGAGTTTCAAAGCCATCTACCCGTGCTTCGCATCACCAACATGTCGGCGATGAATGCAGGCGAGGTCATCACGTTGACACCCGAGGTAGAAAACGTGGGCTGTGGAGCAGCCCATGATTGCATCGTCCAATTGGCAGGATGGGAGGGTCGTTTTGCGGTCCGACGCATTCACCCCAAAGGTCCTCGGTATCAGCGGCACTCTGTTCCTATCGTCCTGGGCCAAGATGCGCCGATCCGGGTGAAAGTATTGAGCAGATGCTATTTGCGGCTCGCGTATCGCGACCGATGGGAACAACGGTATGAATGTTGGTACCCGGTCGCCCAAATCAAAAACGTGAACACTTCTCTCTATGACGTTCAAATCGACCTTTCTCACCCGGAATTGACGGAGCCCAACCCATCGTTCAGAGAAATGTGGAAACTGCTTCGCAGAGCTCCCGCTGATGAATGACCAGGTGACTATGGGCTCTGATCGGATGAATTATGGAGACTCTCAAGATCGAACTGTTGCGATCTCCGACATCGTTCGATAGCTATATTAGCCTCACCGTGCCCCGCTCAAAGATCTCATCTTGAGCCCTTGCATTCCGGGTTTCTGAACCGTACCATTTTACTTAAAGGGCGACTGTGCCTCTTGAGGAGCCTTGGAAGACTTCGGCGTGTCTCCTGAGTCAAAAAAGCAACCTCACCGCCAATGAAGGAGAAATCCGATGCCGCCAACCATTCATATCGACTCCGTCGTCAAGGTCACGAAACCCGATGAAGAATGGAAGAAACAGCTGCCGACTGCCGCCTATCGTGTCTTGCGGCACGAGGATACGGAGAGACCGTTTGTCAACCCACTGCATGAGAATCATCAATCAGGGATCTATTATTGCGCAGGCTGTGATCTGCCGCTCTTCTCCTCTGAGCACAAGTTCGACAGCCGTACCGGTTGGCCTAGCTTCTGGCAGCCGATCGATCCGCGTGTCATCGAGACTCGAACCGATTTCAAACTCTTCATGCCCAGAACGGAAGTACACTGTGCGCGATGTGGAGGCCACCAGGGCCATGTGTTTAAGGATGGGCCAAGGCCTACGGGGCTCCGTTACTGCATCAACGGCGTAGCCTTGAAATTCGTGGCCGGCTGATGGCTGAGGGGTCACCATTCTTTCTCGACGATCACGACTCCTGTACCAACAGACACATGGCACCGCTCGTACCGCGATCGAGCACTGGCACTCCTCGGCTTATTCACGGTACAATCCGTAACCACGGATCATCGAGGCAACGTCACGGTGTTCTCCCGCGTACTACCCTACACATTTCTTGGACTGGCTCCGTTGCTGCTTTCGTGCAGCGAGTCGTCCGGCCTTTTCGGCTCGAAGACATCCCCTTGTTCCTTGATGAGTGTCGCAGACGCAGAACGGGCGCTCGGAGAACCGGTTCAGGATGGGACGCTGGCCGATTCGATAACCTGTATCTTCAAAGCTCGCCATAATGAGGGAAACGCCGTCACGGTCCAGCTTGATGAGACGCCTGGAAAGGACCGGCGGACATGGTTCAATAAAGAGCGTCTGCGCCGTGACAGCCATCTCATTCCCGGCCTCGGCGACGGAGCGGTGAGAATCGACTCCTCTCCGACTCTGTCTCGACTGACTTTCATGCATAAGGACACGTTTGTGACCGTGATCGTTTCCTCGACCCGACAGAAACAACTGGGTGAATCCGTCACCCAATTGGGCAGAACCGCCGCAACTCGGTACGGAGCCTCTTTAACAGCGACTCTCCCTCCATCTACCACCACAGCCTCCACCTCAACCCCCATGACCGGCCGTGGAACCCACACTGAGACCATTGTTTCACCGGCTTCGGTGACTCTCACACAAACACTGCCCGCCCCTTCTGATATCCAACCCGGACCCCAAAAAGCCGCATCGTTTGATCCGACAAGCCTGATAGGAACCTGGCATGCCCATGTCGCACAAGGTACGACTCAGCATGACATGCTCCTCATCATTCAGCCTAATCTCACGTGGTCGCTCTCATCGATGATGCAGTTTGACGGCATCTTGAACGCCGAAGCAGGTCTGTGGTCACTCGAGCGAGCAAACACGTTCAAGGGCCTTGGATGGAAAGGGACTTACCGTAAGACGACGCCACATACGTTTTCCAGTACCGGCAGTGTGCAGGCGACCTGGAAGAAACTTTCCATCGATCAAAACCCAACGCGCATTCCAACAGAACTGTGGAAACTCCGACGCGAAGCAACCAGCGTACCCGTTTTCCAACTCAAGACCGTCGATCCTGACTTAGTCGGCCAATGGGAGGGATCCGGCACGTATGCCGGAGGTTCCGCCGCCTTCGTATGGGCAATTAAATCCACCGCTGCGACCGATTTGTTGATTGTCGATACACTTCGCGGGACTGTACTAACTAAAGACGGCATTCCCCAGCTCCGACCACTTCAAAAGAAGCAACAACGCGTCAGTATCATCGCTTTCCATGACCGTGGATTTACCACGACCGATGGAAAGACCAACCTTCGATGGACCCAATTTCATTCGGAACAGACAGAGAACAGCCAGCTTTAACGATGCCATCTTCGGGTCGTATGGCTTCGGAAAGGATGCTCTCCCATGTCGGACACAGACACTCGCATCGGGTTCGTCGGGGTAGGGCGGATGGGGGCCAATATGGCCAGGCGATTGAAGGATCAGGGTTACTGCATCGCGGCGGTTCAGGACTGCCATACCGAAGCATCGGAATCCTTGGCACGCGAACTTGGCTCGGAAGCGGCCGTCTCACCGTCGCGCGTTGCTGAACTATCGAATATCGTCATCACCGTCGTATCGGATGACGCCGCAATGCGGGACATTTATGCTGAACAGGATCCGACCAGCTTGATGGCTCACGCGAAAAATCGGCTGTTCATCAACTGTGCGACTCTCACGCCGGCGCTCCACATCGACATCGAACAGGCGGTTGAGCGGCACGGAGGCATGACCCTTGAGGCCTGCATGGCGAGCAGCATAACTCAAGCGCGCCAAGGTACGCTGTATCTCATGTGCGGAGGCAGACAGGACGCATTCAACAAGGCTCGCCCGGTGCTGCACAGCCTCGGGACAACGGTACGATATATCGGCTCAGCCGGAGAGGCGGCAAAAGTCAAAGCGCTCGTCAACATGGTGATGAACAGCAATACTGCCGCCTTGGCCGAAGGGTTGGGACTGGGGGCGGCGCTGGGAATCGATCTGACTCTCCTGCGTGAGGTATTCAGTCAGACCGGAGCGGCTTCGCGAGTATTGGAAACGGACGGAGAAGATATGCAGATCCGCGCACACGACTGTTATTTTTCGGCGGCCCATGCCGAGAAAGACTCGGCCATCGCGCTCGACTTGGCGCAGAAGGCCGGTCTCTCCCTTCCCGTTGCGCTCGCAACCTTGGGCCAATTCCGACGCTTGATGCAATTGGGGAAAGGGGATCTGGATAAATCAGCCGTTGCAGAATTGACGTTCCCTGACAGAACTCCTTCTCGACTCTGATATAAATCGGCTACATAAAGAACTGTCGGACCTGTTCCTCGGGCACACATCCGACGAGCAGATCACCCTCGGGAGACACAAGTAAAGGAACTCCATTTTGACCTGTCGCATGCCAAGCAGTTTCCCATTTCTGTGCGATGAGCTGGTTTTGTCCGTCAATGTCTTCGGCAAAATATTCTCCCGCCAACTCCTTCAAAATCAATGGATCAGAAATGTCTCGACCATCGCACCAGAAGGCACGGTACGTCCGCTGAACAAAGTCCATCCCGTACTGCGGATCCTTTCGTAAGAGCCCAACTCCTTGTTCAATCGCCGGCAGAGTATTCGGCTTCCCAGGCGGCAACGCGATCGGCAACCCTGGAGCCAATCGCTGCACCATCGCGACTTCGTGCCGGAGTTCCGCTCCCAACGAGCCGCTCCACGGCTTCATGGGACGAGGCAACTGCGGCGCATGCTGCACCCCACGCCACTCACACCGGTCGATAAGGCCCAAGTCGTGCAACCGTTCGTGCAGCGCGTAACAGAATGGACAGTTGAAATCGCCGTAGAGAATAAATTTATTGTCGGCAGGAGTAATCGTCATGGCATCACTTTACCGAAGTGGCTGGATGGAGTCTACCCCATCGGTAAAGTGAGAAAGACCGAAGCGCAAGACCGTATCAGGAGTCGGCGTTGCGTAATAATTCTTGAAGATTCGCACGGAGCACGGTCAACGTGACCGGTTTAGTCACGACCCGATCCATGCCGGCCTGGTGACACTTCTGGACTTCTTCGTCGGACGTATGCCCGGTGAGGGCCACAATAGGCAGATGGTTCGGCGTTCCTTCCTCGCGGTGACGAACCTTTCGCGTGGCTTCGTAACCATCCATCTCGGGCATCTCACAGTCCATTAACACCACATCATACGCTGTTCGGCTGATGGCCTCCAGCGCTTCACAACCCGTGCGAGCCACTTCGACCTGACAGCCAAGTTTCTGTAAAAACTTACAGGCGACGACTTGATTGATTTCATTGTCATCCGCGACCAGGACGCGCAGCGGGCCCACCGATTCTCCCGCACGTTGATCCATGCCAAGAGAAGAGACGACAGGTTCTCGATGAATGGCTGGAAGAAGCTTGGTGGTATAGAAGAACGTACTGCCGTGACCGAACCGGCTGTTGACAGAGATCGCCCCTCCCATCAACTCGACGAGTTGACGGCAGATCATGAGTCCGAGGCCCGTTCCCCCAAATCGCCTCGCCGTCGAAGCGTCGGCTTGTACGTATGCCTTAAACAGATGGGCTTGTTGCTCAGAAGTTAATCCGATTCCCGTATCTTGCACGCTCCACTGCAAAACCACCGCGTCAGGTTCGTCGATCGTATCCCGCTTTAACGCAATGGCGATCGTAACCCCTCCCTGCTTTGTAAATTTAATCGCATTCCCCACGAGATTGTAGAGAATTTGCCTCAGCCTGATCGGATCGCCACGGAATTCCTCCGGGACATCGGCATCGACCTTGACAGAAATAGTGAGACCTTTTGAGGAAGCCAACCCCTCCGCCAGCGTCGTGACGTCTCGGATCAGTGTCGGCAGATTGACATCGGCCACCTCCAGGGTCAGCTTGCCCGCTTCGATTTTTGAAAAATCGAGAATGTCGTTCACCAACGTCAACAACGACTCTGCAGAGCGATGCATCGTCTCTATCAGCTCCCGCTGCTGATCGGTCAGTGATGTGTCCTTGAGGAGCTGTGTGCATCCCAGCACTCCATTCATCGGAGTTCGAAGTTCATGGCTCATCGTGGCGAGAAAGATTCCCTTCGCCCTCGCAGATTCTTCAGCTGCCGCTTTCGCACGACGCAAGGCCAAATCCGAGGTGATATCGAGCCCATATGCACGGACTAGCTCCAACTCTCTCAGAGGGAAGAACGACCATGCGATAATCCGATCCGCCACGACATGTTCAACCTGCAACAGCGTGGAATTGGTCGTAAGGCATTCCCGGAGCATGCCTGATAGAGCAGCCGGAAACATTACGTCGATCCCCGCTTCGAGTAGGCCGCATCGAGCCATCAAATTGAGCATGCCGGTATTGGCATAGAGCATGGCGCCCGTCGCGTCAAACTCTACAATAGGATTTGGCGCATCCTCGGCCAACCGTGCGACGCGTTGTACATCTTTCTGCATCTCCATTGCATCGGTCAGATCACGGACAACTACCAGGCCACCGATCGGCAGTCCTTGTTGTGTTCTCGGCCAGAACGAGAGGGATAATTCGAACAGAGTCGCGTCCTCTCGATTCCAAAAATGGGAAGGAATTACGATAGGCTCCCCCGTGTTCACCATTCGAGTGAACGGGCATTGGACGGCCTCACTTTCGCCTGATGTCAAGCAACCAGTAAGGTCATGAAATTCCCGTCCAATGACATCACGCGTTCTGCCGACAAGTTGTTGCGCTGCGGAATTGAGAAATAAGATGCGACCTTTTAGGTCTGTAATAAAAATCGCTTCCATCGACGTCTTGAGAATGAGGGAGAGATCTTCTTGGGTCGGCAGCCAATCCGGAGAACCATTGGAAGGATGATCGGGAATGGGTATGGTGGGAGCCGTCATACATCGACCTGCATCGCCGTCACCTCACCGGCACAAAGAATACGACCTCTCAGTCATACCTTATCGGTACCTACGTGTATATTCTGAATTGAGAATCCTGAAAAGTCATGCCGCAAGCGACCCAGAGCGATACACCATTGGCGGTCGGCTGCGATCAATCCGAACTGCACTTTTTGCGCTCGATTCTGCCGGTTCGTAGCAGTCGTTCGCCGTTGCCATTGATCTGTCTCTGCTGCACTCCAACCAATCGTGCGCTCAAGTCTGAGAGCGAATGACCGATACAGTTTTCGACAGAGTGAAAAAGGCAAACCACCCGAGAGGGTGGGACGCAAAGCCGAGGGACCTTAACAGGGACGGAACATGTTCCA
>JAICUC010000169.1 GCA_025936075.1 Nitrospira sp.
CATGGGTGAACGACACAACGTCCGGCACCCGCTGCAACCGCGCCCAAGATATCGGCTCTTGATGGTTCCAGTATCTCGCTCTGCATGTCTTCGATCAGATTCCGAGGGCAACTCATACAGAGGTGCAGAGTGTATGGACGGAGCCCGGCCGCCGTGGAAACTGAGACGAGTCAGTGCGCAAGATCGGCCGTTGACTCGCCATGGTGTGCGAAAGTGCAAGGAACAGGCCGCTTCTTCATGCTGTCGTACGGAGAAATATGGCGAGCGCGCCCATTGTTCGTGTTCGCGCAATAAAATTCTTCTCTTGCGACGTGAGACATTCAGATATCGACTCGCCGATACCGCGCATGCGAGACGGGACAGGCATCGATATTGCGCCGTGCAGTGATTCTGGAACAGGGAGGACATTATGTTGTTGAAATGGGCCTTCATCTTTTTTGTCGTCGCATTGGTTGCAGCCGCGTTCGGATTTACAGGCATCGCCGCCGGAGCGGCCAGCATTGCAAAGATCTTGTTCTACTTGTTTCTTGGGATCTTTGTTGTGTTGTTGATCGCCGGCATCATCGTGGGTCGCAAAGTGGTTTCTTAGGTCACGATCTGTCGCACGCGTTCGGGGCTTTCACAATACGGCTCCTACGTCATTGGAGAATCGATCCGACACGCGGCTGGCCGGCTGTTCAGGAGAAGACAAGCTGTCTGCGCGTTGGACAAGCTGTCCGGTGTGGAGGTTTGTGCCGAGCACTCAATGAAACCAGACGGCTATTTCATCCGATTCGTCGTCACAGATCTGACCGCCACGTATTGCATGCCGGCCACTAAGAAACACGGATTGATGTGATGGATCATGGATGAGTTCTAGAGAGTTGCCTAGCTGCATGACACTTCAGAGGCTTGTTTGGCTGGAAACAAGTTCTACATCAACGCGACTACGGTGAGGTGGAGAATGTCGGCAAACAATCCCCAGGAAATATGTCGATTGTTCCAGCGGTACATGGCCAAAGGTGATCTGGACTTGGTGCTGAGCCTTTACGATGAAGAAGCGGTGTTTGCGAAGCAGACAGGTGAAGTGACGAAAGGCAGAGAAGCGTTGAAAGCGGAGTTGACGCCGCTTGCCGCCGGAAAGCCTCGCTTTGACTACACCGTCAAGCAGGTGATTGAGACGGGCGAGATCGCCTTGATGCATACGGAATGGAACGTATCGGGAACGGATCCGATCACGGTGTATGCGATCGAAGTGGCCCGCCGTCAGCCTGACGGTACATGGCGTTGGCTCATCGGCGACCCCTATACGGTCGGAAGAAATATGAGCGTCTCGCGCAAGGGCCGCTGATACCCGGCCTATGGAATGATCGAATATCATCTGTCGATTGTGTATGCGGTCGACTAAGGAATAAAGGCGGAACGGAACAATGAATCGGTGAAGAAAGAGCCATCCATTGAACGGCAAGAGGAGCATTCTGTCTATCCGGCTGCTGCTATTCGGAGAAGCCGTCGTGTTTCTCATCGCCGCTTTCGTGCATACGGGTCTGTGGATTGATGGCTATCGACACCGGGAAGCACGAATTGCGGAAAGCGTGCTGGCCGGTGCGCTCTATGCCGGACTCGGCCTGAGTTGGTTGCGTCCACTTTGGACCAGAAAAGTCGGTCTCGCGGTACAGGGGTTCGCGCTGGCCGGAACTCTTATTGGATTGTTGACGATCGCCGTGGGGGCCGGGCCGCAAACAATCCCGGACATCCTTTATCACCTCGGCATGGTAGGCCTCTTGTCATCGGGGCTTCTCTATACCATCCGCACACCCGCCCGAGCGAGGAAGCAGAACAGTCATGGCCACCGCATGCCGCATAGTGTTCTTGTCGATTTTGAACTTCGCACGGCTATTTGGTACATAACATGATCAGAGGCTGCTGGAGATGGTGAAGCTCGATGTGGCGGATCTGAAAGCGGCGCATCATGAAGGAAGAGGCGTGATCGAAGTTAAGCAGATGGACATCGCCGCGTTGTTTGTTTGACAGATGGACCTGACGGCCTCCTCGGTGAATCCTCCCTCTTGCACTGATTAACGTCGCGAATGAAAGATCTCTGATCACCCGGTCATTGCCGATCACGATGGAGAAATGACATGACGAAACGATCAGCGAAGAACACGGGTTGTCTCTGGTACAATGACGATGCCGAGGAGGCGGCGCAGTTTTACGCCAAGACCGTTCCCGATCCCGCTGTCGCCAAGCGCGCATTCGATGCGATGATCGAGATGAGCACAATCAACATCGCCGCAATTGAAGCCGCGCAAAAAGGGTGATGGCCATGCGAACGACGAAACCCAATAAAACACGTCCCAGGAAACGAGCTGAGACATGACATTGCGAGGCCCTTTCTATCTATCCTTTTTGCTGGTCGCATGTCTGATCACGATGCCGGTGGACTCCACCACCGCTCACCAGTCCACCCCGTCCCCAGACCCGACCAAACAGGACGAGTTAGGAACAGTGGATTTCCCGACCTCCACTCGATCGAGGGAAGCCCAAGCACATTTCCTGCGCGGTGTCGCCGCATTGCATTCATTCTGGTATCCGGTAGCGCTTGAGGAATTTCGCGCGGCGACGAAGATCGATCCCGACTTTGCCATGGGCTACTGGGGGGAGGCCATGGTCCATAATCATCCGCTTTGGGGTGACCCACAGGAAATCGAAGCGGCGCGCCAGGCTCTTGCACGGATCACCATGACACCGGAACTCACAGCCCGTGAACGGGCGTACATCGAAGCAGTCACCGTTCTCTATGGTGAAGGGAGCAAATCTTCTCGCGATCGGGCCTATGCGAGGGCAATGCAAAAGGTGTATCGCGATTATCCCGACGATATCGAAGCCGCATTGTTCTATGCCCTGTCCCTCCTGGGAAACGCCGGAGACGGGCTGCAGGGATCGCAGAAACGCCTGCTCGCCGGCATGATTGCGTCGACCGTGTTCGGGCAGAAACCTCATCATCCCGGCGCGGCTCACTATGTTATTCACGCGTATGACAACCCCAAGGATGCTCATCGCGCCCTCGACGCCGCGCTCCTCTACGCCGACATCGCCCCCGCCGCACCGCATGCGCTGCATATGCCCGCTCATATCTTCGTCCAGCTGGGCATGTGGCCGGAAGCAGTCGCGTCGAATGTGGCGGCTTGGGAGGCGTCGGACGCTTGGGTCACGCAGAACGGGCACTCCCCGAGCAAACGGGATTACCACAGCCTGCAGTGGCTGCAGTACGCCTACCTGCAATTGGGTCGGTACGAAAAAGCCGCGGGCCTATTGGACACCATGAGAAAGAGTTGGGCTGAATTCCCGAAGGACCAGCCGCACAGTCTGTCCGATGGCGGCTATATCTTGGCCAGGATGGCGGCATCCTATCTGATCGAAACGCAACAGTGGGACAAGGCTGAAACGATCCTCGGCCCGGCGCTTCCACAGAGCACCGGCGAATCTCCGGAAGCCGACAAGTCTTCAAAAGCGTTTGCGACTCTCGCTCGGACACCTATTATATTTGCCCGCGGGCTTGCCGCGGCAATGGACAGGTCGGCGCTCCAAGCTCAACAAAGCATCACGGCGTTGCGGGCGATCAGCAGAGAGCCCAGTCCGGACTCCATGCCGTTCATGAACGAGCTACGTCGCTCCGCTGAACTTCAGGCCATGAAAATCGCCGCCACGCTCGACATGGCGCAAGGGAAGCACGATGCCGCGATCAGAAAGATGGAACAGGCGACGACGCTCATCGATGCGGCGCCGCCGTCCGGGCCGCCGCCGCTGATCAAGCCGGTCCATGAATTATTCGGTGAAATTTTGTTGCGGGCCGGTCGGCCCGACGCCGCTGCAAAGCATTTTGATAAGGCGCTTGGTCGTTACCCTGATCGAGCTCGTTCTCTGCTGGGAGCGGCGGCGGCTGCAACGCAGAACGGAGACACCCGCCAGGCTCTTACACTGTATTCGAAGTTCATCGACCAATGGCAGCACGCCGATCCACAGTTGGCCGAGATTCAGGAGGCGCAAATATACTTCCAACAGAGCCGGGCGGAAGGCGAGCATTAAGGCGGAATCGAATCGCTGGAATTCCCCGGAGTTCTATGGCGATCGCAGCGCAGGCGTCGAGGACTTTGCCGGTAACCACTGGTGGATTCACACACGCATAGAAGATGTGCCGCGGGATGAGATCAAGGAACGCGCAGGAAACAGAAGAGCTACTGACCGTCTGATGGAGCACGATGCAAGGCGATCGTCAGATGCAGAAGATCTGGCTGTTGCTGTCGCAGCGAGGCGAACATGCCTATCGAGAATGAGCCTGCGAAGATTCTCGGACTGATAAGACTGCGTCCATCATCCACGCGCATCCCTATAACGGTGTGCAGGCTATGTCAGGTTTCTTCTCCGTGGCTGTCCTTCGTCTTCTTCAAGGCGGCACCCAGGCCGGCGTCCGCATATGCCCCGTACGCAGCGACCAGGAGCCCCCTGGTACCATCCGGTCCTTCCAGCGCATAGAGCACCGATGAATCATTGGGATCGGACATGCCTTCGAAACGATAATGGTCGACAATGCGCAGGTCTTCTCCCTTATAGGAATGACCTTCGGCGGCGATCGTGCGGGTCTTCTCGTCGTACATGAAGTTCGCCGCAAAGCCCAGCCGTCGCAAGCCCTCGACGGCTTCAGAAAGAGTCGAATAGAGATGCTTCGGCATTATTCAATGATCCAGATCGCCAGGCCCTTCGCATCATGCAAGAGGCGGTCCGTTACACCGCCACCGAATAGGCGTCTCATCCGAGAAGTTCCGCTGCGTCCTACAACGATGGTGTCATGCTGTCCCAGCCGAGCTTCTTCCAGAATGGTCCCCGCCACATCATCCTCATGCCCGAATTTCATGTTCACGCGGCTCACATCAAAGCCCGCTCGCGCAAGTGCCTCACAGGCTTGCTTTAAGACCGGACACTCCGCCTCTCGTTCTTGCTTCAGCCATGTTTCTTGTTCCTTATGCAACTGCATGCTGAGTTGCGCTTCGGTCTCCGGATTTTCCGATCCTCCATGCTCCAACAGCGCCCGAGGCATCGGCTTGAGCACATGAAAGAGCGTGACCACAACATCTCGACTCTCTCGAAGAAGCGACCCAACATATCGGGCTGCCCGTTGAGCATTCTCAGATTCGTCGATGGCGAGCAGCATGCGCATGATGAGTCAGCGTTGCCTCATACCGCTCCCTCTCTTACCATACCCCACCCTCACACTTCTATCGCTGTCGCGCGCCAAAAAGTCTCAGTCTCGTGACGACGTCATCCTAGCCATCGCCGTCATGATGAAGTAACTGGTGCTATCCCTGGAAATCGGACTCAGGTCGACGTGGAGCTTTTGACGTCTGGAAGTGCCGGCCTGTGGCATGACATTGTTCCGCATGTAAAATAGGAACCGAGGAAATCGATGACAAATCGTCTTGTCTTGATTATTGGGGCCGGGCCCACCGGTCTCGCGCTCGCCCTTTGGCTGACCCGACTCGGTGTTGCGGTACGGATCATCGACAAGACCGACGAGCCGGGTACCACCTCCCGCGCGTTGGCGGTTCAGGTCCGCACGTTGGAGTTCTACCGCCAGTTGGGAATGGCTGATTCGCTCATAACGGGAGGCGTCAAGATTGCAGGCGTCAATCTCTGGGTAAAAGGCGCCAAGGCGGCGCGAGTACCGTTTCAGGGTATTGGAGAGGGATTGAGCCCCTACCCCTTCGTGTTGATCTTTCCTCAGGACACCCACGAACGATTCCTGATCGAAGGGTTGGATGCCTTGGGAGTGAAGGTCGAGCGCGGGACGGAGATGATCCGTTTCGATGCACAGGCGGACGGCGTGCAAGCCACGCTCAAACGGAAGAGCGGCAACGAAGAAATCTGCAAAGCCGCCTACCTCGCAGGCTGCGACGGGGCGTCATCGGCGGTGCGGGAACATCTTGCCATCGGCTTTCCTGGTGGAACCTATGCGGGGCTTTTCTTCGTCGCCGACGTAGAGGCGGGCGGGCCGACGACCGATGGGGAACTGCACGTCGACCTGGAGGAAGCCGATTTCGTGTTGGTTTTTCCCCTAAAGGGAGAAGGCCGCCTGCGTCTGGTCGGAACCGTGCGCGAGCCATCGAACGGCACATTGCACGCGCTGACTTTCGACGATGTGAGGGGCCGTGCCATCGAGCGCCTCCAGCTCGACCTTGTCAGGGTGAATTGGTTTTCGACGTATCACGTGCACCACCGTGTCGCATCCCGTTTTCGGGAGGGACGCGTATTCCTACTTGGAGATGCCGCTCACATCCATAGTCCGGTGGGCGGCCAAGGCATGAACACGGGCATCGGCGATGCCGTGAACTTGGCGTGGAAGCTCGCGGCGGTGCTGAGGGGAGATGCAACGGACCGTCTGCTCGATACCTATGAGCCGGAGCGGATCGCCTTTGCGCGGCGGTTGGTCGCGACCACCGATCGCGTGTTTACGATCGTGACTCAGCGTGGCGTTGTTGCTCGGTGGATACGTACCAAGCTCGTTCCGCTCATGGCTCCATTGCTCTTCCGAGTCGCTTCGCTTCGTCGCTTTTTCTTTCGGACGGCCTCGCAGATCGGCATCCACTATCGCCACAGCCTACTGAGCGCGGGTCAAGCCGGATCCGTGCATGGAGGCGATCGTCTACCCTGGGTCGAGACCGAGCCGGGAAAGGACAATTTCGCTCCGCTCACCTCGCTCGTGTGGCAAGTGCACCTGTATGGAGAACCACGACATGGTATAGCCGAGGTCTGCCGAAAACTGCAGCTCCCGCTGCATGTTTTTCCGTGGCAGCCGGAAATGAAGCGGACCGGCTTGAAGAATGGATCCCTCTATCGCATTAGGCCGGACGGCTATGTCGCCTTCGCCGATCCAGAATCCGATCCCGAACGGTTATATCGTTATTGTGATGAACGCGGCGTTCGGTATCTATTCGAGGCCACGAACCCTTCGCATATTCAAAATATCAAAGACCGCTCCGTTCGTCCCGGGGAGGTTCTTGAAGAATGAATGGAGCGTCTTTCAGCAGACTGCTAGAGGATTACCTAGCTGTATGGAACAGGAGCGATCTGTTGTGGTAAAGAAACTGAAGGCAGTCGCCGCGATCAACAGCTCGGTTGTAGACATCAAGCAAACTGCCGAAGCGAGGCCGGAAGAATGAGCATGATCTCATAGTGTTGCAGACGCCTTGTGTCGCGCCTCTCGAACATCATCCGCCTTATACACGACTATCTCCTTGCGTCTCATGAATCAGATTGACCGGCACAGATTGACGAATTTCGATGCCGTCTTGTTCGACATGGACGGCGTCATCACCGAGACGGCCGTCTTGCACGCCGCCGCATGGAAGCGATTGTTTGATGAGTATTTGAAAAAACTCGCCGCGCGCGCACAATCCGGGTATGAGCCGTTCGATCTCGCAAGAGACTATCGAGTGTATGTAGACGGCAAATCGCGATACGACGGAGTAAAGGACTTTCTGAGGTCGCGCAGCTTAACCCTTCCACCCGGCACGCCGGACGATGGTC
>JAICUC010000189.1 GCA_025936075.1 Nitrospira sp.
CTAGTGCTGAGTCTTGAGTTCTGAGTTATGAATTTTTCAAATTCTCCGCACTTAGCACCCAGCGCCCAGCACCCAATTTCACTTCGCCTCGGCCTGCTCGGTGGAAGCTTCAATCCTATTCATAATTGTCATCTGACCATTGCTCATCACGTCTATGAACGTATGCAGCTCTCCCAGGTTCTATTCATCCCGACCGGCACCCCCCCCCATAAACGGGATGACTCACTGGCTCCGGCGAATGTTCGTTATGAAATGGTACGTCTTGCGATTGCTGACAGCTCATTTTTCATGGTCTCGGATATCGAGATACAGCGAAAGGGAAAGTCCTATTCGATCGAGACCATCCGCGCATTACGACGCCACTATGGCCCATCCACAGAGCTGTTCTTCATCATTGGTCTCGACGCGTTTCTTGACCTCCCTACATGGAGAGAACCACACGAGCTTTTAACGATCTGTCATTTTGTGGTTGTGCCTCGACCTGAGCGATCGTTCCAGGCGCTGGCCGAGATGCCTCTGCTTCCCACTCTGCATCCACCGACCCTTTCCCTGCTCGACACCGGCACTCAGAAGCGACTCGACATCCTAGTCCCTTCCTGCCCAGGGATCACCTGCCTTGTCATTCCTCCTTGTCCGACCTCTGCCTCAGAAATCAGGCGAAGAGTTCGAAGTGGATTACCGCTGGCAAATATGTTGCCCCCCCCTGTAGAATCCTATATACTTCGCCATAGCCTTTATCAGGAGGAGAGCGATCGCACGCGCATCTAAGGCCACCGCCCTTGCCGTAGCCAGAGCGATGCTCGACAAGAAGGCCCTTGATGTTCAAGTCCTCCATGTCGCCCCGCTTACTTCAATCGCTAATTACTTGGTTATTGGGTCGGCTGAATCCGACCGACAAACACGCGCAATCGCTGATTCCGTCACCGAGACACTCTCGCGCGTGGGCCAACGGCCGCTAAGTCTCGAAGGTACCACATCGGGCCAATGGGTCCTGATCGATTTTGGCGATGTTGTCGCCCATGTGTTTAGGCACGACACGCGCTCGCATTATGCCCTTGAGCGTCTGTGGAGCGATGCCAAGTCTATCCCGATTCCAGACAATGTGTCGGCATCGACTGCCACACCGAATAGACGCGTGATTCAGAAGGCGACTTCACGGAAGATGGTCTAGGCCATGTTCAAACTGCTGATCACCATTTTTATCATCAGCGCCGGGGTGTTTATCTACAGTTATTTTCGCGAACTGAACCCGGGAACAGTCGTAGTCCATACCGCACCAGGCGCCGAGTTTGAGCTCAGTCCGGTTACACTTGTGTTGATTTCCATGGCGTTTGGTGCAGTGCTCGCGACCCTTGTCGTAGGGTTGCAGCAAACGGCGCACCTGATCTTAAACTGGCGCAGTAACCGCCTTGTCCGTCGCAAGGAGAAGGTCGATACTCTCCACCGAGACGGAACTCATGCGTTTATGTCGAAACGCACTATCGAAGCAATCACACTCTTGGAGAAAGCCCTGGCCATCGATCCCAATCGAGTCGATTCGCTCCTGTGGCTGGGGAATATCCACAGATCGGAGCAAAATTATCCTGAAGCAATCCGACTCCATCAGCATGCGCAACGGGTGGACGATCGAAACATCGAGGTCCTGTTGGAATTAGGCAAGGATTTGGAAGAAGCTAAACGTTACGAGGAAGCGCTTCAGACGCTTCAGAAAATTCTCAAGATTGAACCGGATAACCTGACGGCCCTCATTCGTAAAAGAAATCTCAATATCCGTATGGAGCGGTGGAGTGAAGCGCTTGAGATTCAACACCGCTTGGTCAAAGCCAATCTTCCCACCCCTGAAAAGCAGGCGGAAGCGGCCCTGTTGGTCGGGTGCATGTATGAAGTCGGGCGTCAACTGCTCGAACGTGGGCATCCCGACAAAGCTCGGCGATACTTCCGAGGCGCCATCAAGAAGGACCGCAGTTTCCTTCCCGCTTATATCGGGATGGGCGAAATTCTGCTCCACGAAGGCAAAACCAAAGATGCCGTCGAAATCCTCAAGAAAGTCTACTCACGGACACGAAGTGTGATCATTCTGCATCGGCTGGAAGAACTTTTCCTGGATCAAGGCGAGCCTAGTGAAATCATTCGGGTCTATCAGGAGGCTTTGCAGCAGGACCCGCACAATCCGGTTCTCCAGTTCTATCTAGGCAAGCTTTACTATCGACTGGAAATGGTGGATGAGGCGTTCGACCTGCTGTCGACGATTGAAGGCCCACAGGACCATCTGTTGGACTACCACAAAATCATGGCCAACCTGTACTTGCGAAAACAACAATTCGAAGAGGCTATCATTGGATTGAAGAAAGCCCTCAGCTTCAAGAAGCGCGTGGTTGTCCCCTATATCTGCACACAATGCCAGCAGGAATCAGTCGAATGGTCGGGCCGCTGTCGTCGCTGCGCCAAGTGGAACACTCTCACCGCCCTCCCTTGGCTGGAAGCCAATCACACCGCTGCCGGCTCAGCGGGAGAATCCAACTCCGCTCGTGCTGTTCCCTATCAAGGCATTGCTTCTCCGTTTGAAACCGTGTAGGTTTCCCGCCAGCATCTGCCGACTGTTTGCTCACGGTGGAGCCCTGCTTCTAGATTCAGCAGATCCGGAGTACTGCAGATCACCACGTCATTACTTTGAGGATTCCATGACTTATATGACTTTGACAGACAAAGCGCTCAATGACGAATCCCTGACCAGAGAAGAGTGCCACTCCGTATTGGCGACACCGGATGACGAATTGCTCGCGTTGTTACATGCAGCCTTTCAAGTCCGCTCAAAATACTTCGGCCGGACCGTCCGCCTACAGATGTTGCAGAATGCCAAGAGCGGGGCCTGCCAAGAAGACTGCCACTACTGTTCACAGTCTTCCATCTCGACGGCACAGATCGAACGATACAATCTGCTTCCGCAAAAGCAAATGATCGAAGGGGCTCGACAAGCCGCTGCCTCAAAAGCCCAACGATATTGCATTGTCATCAGTGGACGAAGTCCATTGGATCGAGAAATCGACGAAATCGCCGGGGCCGTTCGTTCGATCAAGCAGGAGATTCCAATCCAAATCTGCTGCTCACTCGGTTTGATGAATGAATCTCAAGCCAAGCGCCTGAAAGCTGCCGGTGTCGATCGGGTGAATCATAATCTGAACACCAGCGAAGCCTTCCACCAATCGATCTGCACGACCCATACCTTCCAAGACCGGCTGGCGACGATTAGAAACGCGCGCGCAGCTGGTTTGGAAATCTGCTCAGGTGGCATCGTCGGCATGGGCGAGAAAGATGAGGATGTAATTGAGCTTGCCATGGCTCTGCGTGATGTGAAACCGGATTCCATTCCTTTGAATACACTTCATCCGGTCGCCGGTACACCATTAGAGAATTGTGACCACCTCACACCTCAACGCTGTTTGAAAGTGCTCTGCCTCTTCCGTTTTCTACACCCCCGCACCGAAATCCGCATTGCCGGAGGTCGCGAACACAATCTTCGAAGCTTACAACCCCTCGCTCTCTATCCGGCCGACTCAGTCTTCGTGAATGGCTATTTGACGACCCTTGGCGCACCGGCTCCCGAAGTCTGGGGCATGATCAAAGATCTCGGCTTCACCATCGAAGTCGATTATCAGCAGCCCGTTGCTGGCTAATTGTTTCTGTGGACGACCGACGGTTCGATACTCTTGTCTTGTTCTACATAAACTCTCTCATTTGGCAGCCAGAAGAACGTGCGGCTGTCAGCGAACTTCTATCCCACGTTTGCTATCGCCGACTCTTGGCATTGGTGCGGTTTCAAGACCGGATCCTCGTCAGTCGCAAGACGGTCTATCGTGTGCTCAAGCAGCAGGGCTGGTTTGTCCATATGAGTGTGGTCACCGTATCCTGCTCCCCTTGAAATTGAGACCACCTCTACGACAAGGTCCTGAGATGGACCGAGGAGGTGGAGATGGCTCAAGAAGGTTCCGAACCCATTGAACGGTGGACTACGAAGCGCCGGGTCACGTTGGTCGTCAGCATCCTGGAAGGGTGAGATCTCCGGCCGAAGCAGCCCGGATGCATGGGCTCACTGTGGGCGAGGTCGAGGAGTGACGGCAGAAGTTTCTCCGGGGGCCGAGAACGCGCTTCGGAGTCGCCCAAAGGATGACGAGGCGTTCAAAGATGAGCAGATTAAGGAACTGAAGCAGAAGACGGGGATCTCGTGCTCGACAACGACATCTTACGGGAGGCCTTGAAGCCCTCCCCTTTGGATCGGAAGACATCCGACGCATATTTGAACATGCACTCTTCGCTTCGTTCGCCAAGTCCATCATTGAAGCCTGTTGATATGAATTGCGGTACATATTCCCCACGGCTCGCATAGGCGCTTGTCATGCCGCTTAAATCCAGATGGTCTTCATAATCGCCAGTATCTTATTGATGCAGGAATATGCTGTGGGTCAAGGATGCTTTTGACGTCGATCACGACGCCTTGCTTCTGATTGCGAAGAGGTTTCAGTAGATCAATGATACTCATGTCGGAAAACTTCTTGTGCGCAACGGCAACAATTAATCCGTCAAGATCTTTCATCCTTTTCCATTCGACGAGATGAATGCCGTACTCTGCCACGGCTTCTTCAGTCTCTGCAATAGGATCATGCACCAGTACTTCGATTCCGTATTCACGAAGCTCGGAGATGATGTCAGGCACTTTGCTGTTACGGAGATCCGGCACGTTTTCCTTAAACGTCAAGCCGAGCACTCCTACTCTGAGTTCATTAGCAGGGCGAGACGAGTGGCTGAGCAGCTTCATGGTGTGTTCTGCTACAAACTTTCCCATGCCGTTGTTAATACGTCGACCAGAAAGAATCACTTGCGGATGATATCCCACTGATTCCGCCTTTGAAGTCAAATAGTAAGGATCCACTCCAATGCAATGGCCGCCGACAAGACCGGGAGAGAACTTGAGAAAATTCCATTTCGTCCCTGCGGCTTCAAGAACAGATTTGGTATCTATTCCTAGCCGATGGAAAATCAAAGCCAGCTCGTTCATCAATGCTATATTAAGGTCTCGCTGAGTGTTTTCGATGACCTTGGCTGCCTCCGCTACCTTAATGCTCGAGGCACGATGAATGCCTGCTTTCACAACTAACGCATATGTATCCGCCACGATGTCTAGAGATTCATGGTCTTGTGCCGATACGACCTTGGTAATTTTCTCGAGCGTATGTTCTTTATCCCCAGGATTTATTCGTTCTGGCGAGTAACCTAATTTGAAATCCACGCCCGCTTTCATCCCGGAAGATTTTTCTAAGATTGGCAGACAAACTTCTTCGGTCGCACCCGGGTAAACAGTCGATTCATAAACCACGATGGCACCTGAAGACAGATTCCGCCCGATTAGCTCTGATGCCTTTTGTAAGGCGGCAAGATCCGGTTGTAATGCTTCATTGATAGGAGTCGGAACTGCAACAATAATGAACTTAGCCGTTTTAAGATCTGACGGCTCCGATGAATATCTTATTTGAGCAGCGGCTAGATCATTTGTTGATATCTCTCCTGTCCGATCGATTCCCTTTCGCAATTCTTCGATCTTTTTTTTATTAATATCAAAACCAACAACAGGAGCAATCTTTCCAAAGGCCACGGCAATCGGAAGGCCCACATAGCCCAATCCAACAACTGCAATTGAACGCGATCCTCGCTTATTCATACCACCCCCTGGTGAGTAGTGATGCAAATGACACTCACAATGGCAGAAGACCCCTTGGTCGTCAAGGAAAGGCTACCCTTACCAACCCTGTGCTATTAACGAAATATTCACACGCTTCTCCTTGGCAAAGAAACATTACTTATAACCTTATTAATATCAAAGAGATTTTCTCATGCAGGCACATACTGAATAAATACACGATAGTTACTTCAACATGAATGAGCATTAAACATAAACCATCACTTCATATGTACATCAAAGAATAGTGCCTGGATATATAGAGGAAGTTATCCTTCTTCGAACATACGCCTTTTTCAGTAAAACCTGTGAAATCTTCTTCGTTTGAGTCACTGCTAACAAAAACTGTTTCCATTCGCAAAGGGCACCTAACTTGCTCATAGCCTTCTCGCCTTGTGCGAACGCACAGTTCGCAATGTGCTTTGCATGGAGGACTGCAACAATGTGCCAGAAGATTCAGCGATTGATGTTCTTTTCGGTCAGTATGAGCATGCTTTTGTTGGTTTGTGAGCCGGTGATTCCATTGATTCAGCCAGCATTAGCGGCGACTAGTCTGGACACAGTCACAATTCCTCAGAACAGCTCCTCCGAGAAATCTCAGTTGGCCAGTCCAACGCAACCCCTACCGTCTACAGCTCCAATGGGTCGACTCACGTCTGAAATGCCGAAACTGACACCACTTGCGGCGCCGCCGCCCACCTCTATTCCGTCTCCGTCATTGCCGATACCCGCTATAGGAGTAAATTCCCAAAGCTTTTCTTTCAGCACTCAGCAAGGAAACGGTAGTTCGACAACGCGAACCCTTACCGTTACAAATATAGGCAGGGGGACATTAAATTGGAATGCGGCTGCTCCAGTTCCATGGCTGACGCTCAGCCCAGCCTCTGGCAAAGATACTGGTTCCATCGTGTTAACCGTCAGTGCTGGCTCGCTTGCCATGGGCACTTACAATACGGCAATTACTGTAAGCGCTGTTGGCGCCGCAGCTGTTATCATTCCAGTTAACCTAACCGTAGAGGCGGCCCCTCTACCTCCTATAATTCGGACAAGCCCGGCCACCCTATCCTTTACCGCAGTGCAGGGGGACAGCAATTCCAGCTCGCAGACTCTCAGCATTTCCAACACCGGTGGTGGGATCCTTACCTGGTCGACCAGCGAGAATGTTTCTTGGCTGGCTATCTCCTCTTCTTCGGGGACCGGCAATGGATCGATCACCGCGACAGCCACCACCGGCGCATTGATAGCCGGGACGTACAACGCGCTGATTACCGTCAATGCCGCAAGCGCCACCCCCGTCTCTATCCCGGTCGTCTTTA
>JAICUC010000070.1 GCA_025936075.1 Nitrospira sp.
CCGACGAGCATGGCGAGAGAACCATGATCGTTATCCGATCGGATGGCGGTCGGCTGGTTATCGACAATGGATTGAGCGGCGGCAGCCAGGCTCGATTCGTGTCCATTCACCGCGACGGTGAAGAGAAAAGCGACGGCGATTAGCTTCATAATCATGTCTCACCTCACGACTTAAGATGATAAGTGGCATCAACCTTACAAGAGAAGATTCAAAATTTTGGAAGTCCAATATCTGGGAACACCTCTTCCTGTTCACACGGTACAACGTCCGCAACGAAACAGAAGAAAGCGATCCAACCACAACACCAAAACTGATACTGGTACGTTCTCTCGAATTATGAGTGGACCTAGAAAGTCTACTGTGTCCTATACGCCGTCCGGCAGCACTTTGCAACTGGGGATTTTTAGGCACCAAGCTTTCCGCCAGTCGTGCGCAGTATGCAGAGTGTGATCCGGTTGAGGGGCGCACGGCAGGGGGATTGGTACGAAAAGTAATGGTACGTATGAAGGTCGGGCATACCACATCTAGTGGATGGGGACAGGTAGGAGGGAAAGGCATTTTTCTGTTGCAACGCGCGAAAGGTCTCGTACGAGCGCTCCTGCATCATCCAGCCCGTCTTCGTCTTTCGCGGGTAGGGACATAAACTATACGCAGCCTGACTCAGGAGTAACATCGTTAAAAGACTGTCGCTGTCCTCGAAAAGGACTTGGGTACATGGGTACAGTTGCGCTGCTGGTTCACCATCTATCATGCTCCCTGAATCTATATGGATACTTCACGGATCGAAAGAGATTCACTTCAGGAGACCTCCGTTTCTCAGGTACAACACAATGCTTGAGAATCCACGTCATGCTCCCTCGTCCATTGCGGGCCCGTTCCTTGCTCAGCATTTCCAACATTCAAACGAGGGAGGACCTTATGATCGCAGTCAAGAGCCAGTTTCTCCAGCTGACGTTGTCGGCGATTACGTTCATCTTCGTGCTTGGTGCTCTATCGCTGATCTGGCCCGGCATCATCGCCCTGTTTCTCGGTTTCCTCATGCTGCTCCAATCTTGCCATGCCGAACAGGAAATTGCGGGGCTGTCCTGGACCGAGGTCGGTTATGTGTCGGTCGTCTTCGCCGCTCTTCGGCGCCCTGGTCTTCCGTCGATTTTCTTGTGACGAGCTTGATCGGCGCATTCGTCAGCCGAGAGCATCGCGTTTGCATTTCTCGCTCGATAAGACTATACAAGCCAATCATGACTGACGCACAGGTCGAAGAAATCAAACGGCATTTTGGGGTCGTGGCAGAAGCACTGCGGAGCGACATCCGCCAAGTGGCCGAAGGTCATTCAGGTATTGGGCGTGAGTTGCAGGAGATACGCAATGAATTCCGAGATGAATTCAGAGAAATGGGCGCCCTGATGAGGCTTTCGTTTTCACAACTCGATGAACGGATTCGCACGCACGAAACCGATATTTCAACATTGAAGACTCGCATGGACCGCCTCGAAACCCATCGAGCCTAGTTCTCACTTATTTCCAAGCGACGGTCGCCCTGCTTTCCCCAACAATGTCCCCGAACCGGCTCCTCCATAGCCCATGCCTGACATCAGACGCTGTGATTATGTCTGACGTTGGCCTCATTCTGAGACAACTCTTAACCAGAGCAGATGACTGCTTCGGCGGTCTGTTCTTCCTGACATTGACGGACGAACTTACTCGGAGTCAGGGTGTCCAAGTGAGCTGTGTGGCCGGGTGGGTATTATAGTCCACTCGCCACGCTTCGATCGTCATCTGCGCCTCGGCCAGCGAGGCGAACTGATGCATGTGCCAACACTCGTCGCGAAGCCGCCCATTAAACGCTTCAATGGAGACATTTTCCACGGGTTTGCCCGGGCGAATGAAGTCAAGCAACACGCTGCCGGCGATAGGCCCAGTCTTCCAGGGCCCGCAATTGGAATTCCGACCCACGTAACGGTGATGGAGCGGGGGCCTGGGCGATCGTCAAGGATCCGATCCAGCACTCGCTCGACGATTTCACGGACATCCGAAATCCCGCCTCTATCACGGACTAGAGCGGCTCCAATATTATCCACCCGGTAAGAATCCGAAGGGCCGTCCCTCACTCAACGTGTCCTGCACTCAATCCATGCTCTAGCGCTCCTGCGGCCCAGCTGGCATCGGGGCTGGACCTCGATGCAGCGCGATATGCTTCCATCGCCGCCCCAGCATACGCAACTGGAGCCCCTCAAGCGGGATCATCGACGGACTCGCGTGCGGGTGATTGCCCATTCGCGCCGGACCAACACTCAGATGCGTACATAACCGAACCGAGGTGGGCATGAGCCAGGTCCCGAATACACATTCGCAGCGCTGTTTGATCCTTACCGTACTCTTTGGATCCCACGACGCGCGACCAAACTGAGCGAGCCGACAGGCGCGAAACCAGTGGGCCAATTCTCGGATGGGGGGCGGGCCCAAACTTTTCGAAGCGCCTCCGAGAGCATCTGCTTATCGAGTGAGATCCGCTACCCCGGCGCTCAACAAGGTGCTTTCTTCCTCCAGTTGCCGGAGACGGCGGAGTTCACTCACCCCGAGATGCGCATACTTCTTTTCCAGGTGTAGAAAGTTTGCTCGGCAATTCTGAGCTGCCGACAGACATCCCCAATCGGGGGGCCAGACTCGGCCCACCGGAGGCATATACAATCTGTTCTTCCGAACTTCGACCGCTTCATCGACCCGCTTCTTTCGTCGAGGCCGTCGAAGCTGCCAGTCTAAGTGGTCGTCGTTTTCGGGGGAAACGTCACAGGTCATCACTACTTCATAGAGAAGCGGTATGCTCAAGAAGTGAGGGAAATCTAACGACGGCAGGCGTCACGAATACCGAGGTAACGAATCTTTGGTGACGATGGTTGTGCGTGTGTGATTCCCCTATGCCTCCGGCGAGGTTGCCTTCTCCAGCAATTCATGAATCAAAGTTTGATAGGGCTTCCCCTATTTGGCGGCCATCCTATGCAACGTGGACAACAGACTCGGCGACAGTCGGATGGCAATCAATTGCTTGGCCATCCCAGTGGCTGGACGTCCGACTCGGCGCATTCGTTTCAGTTGTCCATCAGACAACTCAGGAATATTGGAGAAGCCGATCTGTGAATCAGGCATATGCCTGACGTTCTTTGCGGTTCGCTTGCCTGACGCTGATAAGACGGATGATTTCTTTTCATGGTCCCTTCTCCTGATCGTATAGATCACCAGCAGAATATGTCCGCTGACCGATTACGCAAGCCGTTGCCGACTGTGCTCGTGTTGCGAATTGGCAATGTCTAAACGCGGTCACTGTCTCTTCAAATGAAACACCGTGCTTCTCATAGTGGTGATAACCATCTGGATGTCCCATTCGGACACTCGATGGTCTATACACTAATTGGGCGATGAACCAAAAACAGGTGCCGATGAGTACGGCGTTTTTGTCCTCGCGCCGACTAAATTTCCACCACCACGTCGATCTCGACAACCTGCTCGGCGGAAATATGGAAGACGGAACTTGCGCTGGAGAGTCGGCTGGGAATCTGGAGAGCAGCGCGGAAGGTCCTCGGACTTCACTGGCTTGAGACGAGGACCGTTTTGTATTTCAAATTGACATCATGACATCACAATTTATATGCTTTGATGCATGCGAACGACGCTGAGCCTTGATAGTGACGTGGCTGCACTCCTGAAGCGTGCACAGAAGCTTCGTAAAGCGAGTCTCAAGACCGTGGTGAATGATGCGATGCGTCAAGGACTGAAGGATCTTTTGGAGCCGCCGGCGCGGCCCAAGAAAGCCTTCCGGACCAAAGGTGTCTCACTGGGCCGTTGTCTTGCCGGCAGCTTGGACGATGTGGCGGAAGTGCTGGCCACAGCGGAAGACAAAGCCTTCCGATGATCCTGGTTGATGCGAACCTCCTTGTTTACGCACATGTGACCTCTCTCTCCCAACATCAAGCCGCGCGGGCTTGGCTCGACGCACATTTAAACGGCCCCACTCCGGTAGGATTACCGTGGCCCACGCTGCTCAGCTTTGTGCGACTGGTGTCGAACCCCCGTATCTTTGAACATCCGCAACCGATTTCCAAAGCCTGGAACCAGGTGGAGGACTGGCTGACTTGTCCGGTCGTCTGGATTCCCCAGCCCACAGAGCGTCATCGGGATGTCCTCGGTTCTTTACTCACCGACACACTGTCCCGCTCGAATCTTGTGCCTGACGCACATTTGGCGGCGTTGGCCATCGAGCATGGATTGACCCTGTGCTCCACTGATCGTGATTTTGCTCGCTTCCACAACCTCCGCTGGAACGACCCTCTTCAACAACGAAGACCATAACTGACTTGCTCGGATCCTGCCTGTCTCCACTCGACCTGCTTGGTACAACGCTACAAGAATTCACGCCGCATGGGCGGACGCGTTGGGTTATGCCTTATTGATGTTATGAAATGAACCTTTTAACCGCCAACCGCAGCGACTAGATTTCCACCACCACACCGATCTCGACGACCTGCTCGACGGGAATATGGAAGAATGAACTCGCGCGTTGGGAGTTGCGGCTGAGGAAGATGAAGAGCCGTTCCCGCCACAACGCCATGCCCGGTTTCGGCGTCGCAAGCGAATTCACGCGGCTGAGGAAGAACGTCGCCCGGTCGAGATCCAGATCCAATCCTTGTATTCTGCACGCCGCAAGGAGGCGGGGAATGTTCGGTGTCTCCATGAACCCGTACTGGATCACAACTCGCCGGACATCTTTGGCGAGAGGCTCGATACGGACGTAATGGCTGTCGGTGACCGTCGGAACGCGGGCAGTCGTGGTGGTCAGGAAGACCAGTTGTTCATGGAGCACCTTATTATGCCGCACATTCTGCACGAAGGATGGCGGCGTCAAGCCGGGAAACTGGGTCAAGTAAATAGCCGTACCCGAGACGCGGGTGAACGGCTGTGTCCGCACCTCTGTCAGGTAGGTAGTCAGTTGCGGCATTTTGCTCCAGAGATGCTTCGCGATGAGCCGACGACCTCCATTCCAGGTCGTCATCAAGAGAAAAATGCCGGTGCCCATTATCAGGGGTAACCATCCGCCGTGCGGAATCTTCAGCACATTGGACGCGAAAAACGAAAGATCCATGACCAGGAAACAACCGGTGACGAGAATCACAGCCGGCCGGCTCCATTTCCATTGGCGCCGTGCCACGACAGAAATCAACAGCGTAGTCATGACCATGGTACCGGCCACGGCGATCCCGTATGCTGCGGCCAGATTGCTGGAGGTGCCGAAGAGCAGCACGAGGCCCACCGTGCCGATCAGCATCATCAAGTTCATGGCTGGTACGTAGATTTGTCCGATCTGAGAGGCGGATGTGTATCGAATGTGCATGCGCGGCAGATAGCCGAGCTGAATGGCCTGATGTGTGAGCGAAAAAGCGCCGGTCAGCATCGCTTGTGATGCGATGATGGTGGCCGATGTCGCCAGTACGACCAATGGGATGAGAAACCATCCGGGCGCCAGCAGATAAAACGGATTGGTCACTGCCTCCGGCTGCCGGACCAGCAAGGCGCCTTGTCCTAAGTATTGCAGCAAGAGCGACGGCAACACCACACTGTACCAGCCTAACCGAATGGGTGCCTTCCCGAAGTGGCCCATGTCGGCATACAAAGCTTCGGCTCCCGTTAAGACGAGAAACACGCTTCCCAATACCGCAAAGCCTTGCGGAGGATGATCAATCAAAAATTGGACGGCATGATGAGGGCTGACGGCGGCAAACACCTCCGGAGTCTGTACGGCACTCTTGATTCCTAAGACTGCAAGCGTGAGGAACCAGAGCAGCATGATAGGACCGAACCATTCGCCGAGCCGTCCAGTCCCGCGCGATTGGATTGCAAAGAATACCAACAGCACGGCAATGGCGATCGGCAACGTATAGGGTCGGTACGCAGTTGTTTCGACTTCAATTCCTTCCACGGCGCTCAAGACCGAGATGGCGGGTGTGATGATGCCGTCACCGTAGACCAATGAGGCTCCGATCAACCCCAGCGCGATCACCGGGCCGATGCGCAAAGGGAACGCGGACTCTTCCCGATGGCGTTGTCCCAAGGCCATGAGTGCCAGGATGCCTCCCTCACCTTGATTGTCCGCGCGCATGACGAACAGCAAGTACTTGACTGTGACGACCAGCAGCAAAGCCCAGATGATGAGCGAAAGGAGACCGGTGATCGTTGGAAGGGTGACGGACAAATCATGCGAGGCGCGGAAGCATTCCCGCAGCGCATAGAGAGGACTGGTTCCGATGTCGCCGTACACGATACCAAGCGCGGCCAGCGCCAGTCCCGGAGACGTAGCACGCTCGGGTGGGCTAGCCATTGAAAAGGGGAAAGGGTGGAGCGTGAACTGCCAAACGATTCGAGCAGTGAATATGTTGCATACAACGCCGATCCTAGCGAGTTCGTGAGATCAGAACAAGGCGGGTAGTTGGAAACCGAACAAGGATGTTTGCGATTCAGTCCATATAGTTACGCCGCTTTGGCAGGACGCCGTCGAAGGCCGACGTTCAAGAGTTCTTGGAGTAACTCTTGATAATGGTAGCCGGCCTTCTTGGCCGAATCGGCAAAGTCTTCGTCTTTCGCGATTTGAGGGTTGGGATTGGCCTCTAGAACGTAGAGTTGTCCATCACCGGTCATGCGCATGTCGACTCGCGCATAACCGCTGAGTCCAAGTGCGCGATAGACACGTTTCGCCAAATTTTGAATTTCCTCGGGCTTGTCCTGCGGCAGGTTGTCCGCTTCTCGTGATGTAATGCCATACTTCTGCTGATACGTCCGGCTCCATTTCACCCGCTCCGTCGCAATGCGTTTGGCGTCATCCGGAAGTTTGTCCATGATGAGTTCCCACACGGGCAGGACTTGCAGCTGACCGTTTCCAATCACTCCCACGTAAAATTCGCGACCTTCGATATACCGTTCGATTAATGCGCCACTTCCCACGCTGTTATGGATGAATGTTACTCGCTCCCCCAGCTTATCATCGTCTCCGACGATCGAGGCTTGAGAGATGCCCAACGAAGCTTCTTCATTGACCGATTTGACGATCAACGGGAAAGTCAGCCATTTGGGCCGCTTCACCGTTCGTCCTTGAGGGACTTCGATGAATTCAGGATAAGGGATTCGGTGAAAGGACAAGACCTTCTTCGTTAACGCTTTGTCGCGTGCCAACATCAGTCCGCGCGGATTACAGCCGGTGTAGGGTAAGTGCAAGAGTTCGAGGTACGACACGACATGCTGATCGTAGACGGCTACGCCGTCGAACTCCTCCAATAGGTTAAAGGCGATGTCCGGTTTCCATGTCTCGATGGCCGAGTGGATCACGCCGAGATCACTCTTGACCCCCAGCGGGTACACCTCGTGGCCCAGTTTCTTCAGCGTAGAGACGACATCATACTCCGTCCGCCACTCCACGGTTTTCAAATCGTGGTCGTTCACTTCATCGGGAGGCACAAGGTCTTCGTGCATGAGGACGAGTATTCGTAACCGCTTCATAGAGCCACCCGATGCCGTCCGCTTCGCAAGAAATTCATGGTGTGAACGGTTAGCAGGATGGTGAAATCGAGTTTGGCTTGGTCTTCCGCGACGGGAACCCGAAGATTCAATTCGCGGCACCGCTGAATCATATCCTCCAGCACTTGGTCGATGGTGTATTGGTATTCGCCGGTCCAACTCGCTACTTTTCGACGCACCTCTCGGCGAAACCGGTTCAGAAAGGTTGCCGCACTCAGCTTGCTCGCATGGCTCGGAAGACTGGAAAACAATCGTTTTAAGTCCGGATCGTACTGCGACTGTCGTTCGATGCCATAATGTCTCCGCTTGCGTTCATAGTGTTCGCGAAGGGTTTTCTTTAAACGGGGGAGTGGATCGATCTCTTCACGGGTCGTCACGGAGGGTGAGGCCCATCGGAGCTCTTTCATGAGTCCATCGACATACTTCAGCTTCTTGAGCACGGGCCACCCCCGGTATCGTTCCTCCCATAGGGAGTCCGGAGTCAGCCAGACCGCGAAGGTTTCAGCAAAGTCTTCATCCGGGTGGCTCTGTGCGTACCACAAGTCCAGATGGCGGACGAAACTTCGGCTATAGGGCCGGGGGGAGTAATACATGGGATACCGTTGAGAAGATTTGCCGAAAATGTGTTGGCGCGTTTTGCGCCGGCGGATTTGGAAGGCATTTTCGATCGCATGGCCTGCTTCGTGGCGAAGGATGCGTAAGCACCATTCCATGGTCCCACCTTCCACTTCCAACATTTGAGCTTGTTCAAGTTTTGCCAGGCGAGGATGGGCCAGGTAGAAGGGGACGGCGATGCCAGGAACCCCATCTGGAGTAAACCATTCGTTGGAGAGCCAGAGATGTGGGCGAAACAGCAATCCGCGTTGCTCCAGTTCTTGGGTCAGCTCGACGATGGGTTGCTCGAGGAATCCGCCCTTGAGCCCGACGTGCAAGTCGCACATTGGGAGATCCAATAGCGCATCGTCCGACCAGGAAGCCCATTGGGGATCGTCCTGTCCAATGACGGGTGTTTTCAGGACATCGGAAACCATGCGGTCCATGAAAGGCAAACCTCTAAAATGCCCGCAATGTGCCCGTTGTGCCGCTCATGAACAATATAGCATGCAGTCTTTATATCGTCTGATGGGGACGCGTATCGGAGAAGGTCGAAGGCAAGTGAGCAGAAAGTTGTGCAAACGGTTCCAGATTGGACCGACGCTATGGTTTTACCGGCCGTCGAGTTCCCGGAAAATGTGGAAGTCGTGCTATCAGCGCCGGTACGGACTCCCAAATATGATCGATGACCCACTCCACATATGCCCGCGCTTCATCGATATCACGCTCCCAATCAGGGAGGGCCTCGTGCAGGTCGAGAATCGGGGTTTTCTCGCCGAACGACACCTCGTTGAAGAGCGGAACGTTCAACCCGAATTGTTTGTGAATGAACTCGCGATGGCCAAGCCCCATCGCAATGATGAGGTCATTCCGGTTGATCAGCTTCTTCGTCAGCCTTTGTGGGATATGTGTGGAAGGATCGGTTCCTTTTTGGATCAACCGCTTGGAAATGACCGGATGGATCGAGTTGGTCTTGGCCTCGATCCCCGCCGATTCCACTCGGTAGGAAGATTGCCGACCGAGCTGTGCCCGTAACGCATATTCGGCCGCCATACTGCGGAAGACGTTCCCGGTGCATACGAAGAGGATGGATTGAGCCATAGGCGGTTCGTGTATCTTTTCCTGCCTGTCCTGTCGACAGGACTATAATGGAGTCGCTACAATCTTGCCATGATCATCCCGCTTACTCCAACATCAATGCCGAAATTAGACGAAGCCACGGAGAAGATACAGACGCGCCTTTGCCGGCTGGTCGGTCAGGCCATCGCCGACTACCGGCTCATTGAAGACGGCGATAAGGTGATGGTATGCCTGTCGGGCGGTAAAGACAGTTATGGTCTACTGGATATCCTGCTTGTATTGCAACGACGAGCCCCGATTCGTTTTGATCTGATCGCGGTCAATCTTGATCAGCGGCAACCAGGCTTTCCTGAGCATGTACTCCCTCAGTATCTGGCTCGTCGCGGCATCCCATTTCATATTGAATCCCGTGATACCTATTCCATCGTAAAGCGGCTCATTCCAGAGGGACAGACCACCTGTTCATTGTGCTCACGGTTACGACGAGGGCATCTCTATCGCATTGCGACGAAGCTGGGCGCCACGAAAATCGCCCTCGGTCACCACCGCGATGACATCATTGAAACCTTGTTCTTGAATCTTTTCTATACCGGCAAGCTCAAGGCGATCCCTCCCAAGCTTCGTTCAAAGGACGGTCGACACGTCGTCATCCGACCACTGGCGTTCGTGAAAGAGACAGACCTCGCCCAATACGCGGAGCTGCGAGGATTTCCGATCATTCCCTGCGACCTGTGCGGCTCTCAAGAGGATTTGAAGCGGAAAAAAGTGAAGACGTTTCTGCAGCAGTGGGAGCGGGCGTCGCCTGGTTGCTCCGACAGCATTGCGGCCGCGGTGGCCAATGTCGCGCCGGCACTCTTGATGGACTCCCGATTGTTTGATTTCAAGTCACTGACAGCGACAGTGGAAAATCAGGCTGAGGGTGATGTCTGGTTGGATGAAGAACCGACCACTCCCTATCAAATGTAAGCTCAACGTTTGAGAATTCACGTCCGCTCTCATTCACATTCCTCCACGGCTTACCGCGGTCTTCAGCGTAGGGGTGAATATGAGTCAAGGAGCTACAGGTTGATGAGAGCGGCCAACAGGGCAAAACGTCACGCAGGTCTCTCGGACCGAGAGAATGATCGTCCTTCTTGATTGACCGATCCCGAAGGAGGATAATTCGAGGGAGGTAGGGTTCGTCCATGCCTGTATGGCGAGTTAGAACAGGAGTTTTTGCCGGCAGTATCGCCATATTGATGGTCGGATTGCTGATCCTGCATCTTCCTACAGAAGTTGCGAAATCCTTCCTTTCACTGTTCCCCCAACAAATATCGACACCGTTCGAGATGGAAAGCTTGATATCCGGGACAAGGGAAGATGTCACCGCCCTTTCTCCTCAGGCTTACGACGAACCTTCCTGGAAACCGTTAGTCATTCGCGTCGTCAGCATGGCGTTGATCGGACTGCCCATTTGGTATCTTCTACAACGTCGTGAACGTGAAGAGGAGCTCCAACGGCTCGATGAAGGTTGGGCAGCGCGCTTACATGCACGTAGCGAAGAGCTTTTGGCCGTCAACAACGCGCTCGTCAGCGAAGTATCGAAACGAATCGATACCGAACAATCGCTGGAAGCCAACCGTCGGGATCTTCGCCTGCTTGCCTCGCAGCTCCTTCGTCTCCAGGAGGAAGAACGGCGGCGAATCTCACGCGACCTGCATGACGATATCAATCAACGCTTGGCGCTCTTGTCGATTGATATCGAAATGTTGGAACAACAGCTTCCGGATGCCTCCGGCTGTACGGTCAGAACAGTGCGCACTATTCAGGACCGTATCGTCGAGCTTTCCGACAATGTTCGCCGCCTGGCCTATCAGTTTCATCCTTCCATCCTTGACGACCTTGGTTTATCCATTGCGCTCCGCCGTCTGGTCGATGATTTTCAGACCCGTACTGGTATCGAGGCCCGGTTCATGGGCAAGGACATACCCAAACATGTGGCGAAGGAAGTTGTCACCTGCTTGTATCGCGTCGCACAAGAAGGATTAGCGAATATTTCTCGCCATGCCAAGGCGAAGAATGTTCGCCTTGAGCTTCAGCGAGTGCGGGACGGTCTTCAGCTTATGATGAGCGATGATGGAGTAGGATTTGACATGAATCGTCACGACGGTCAGCGAGGAAGCCTTGGCTTGTTAAGCATGAGGGAGCGTGTTTCCCTGGTTGCCGGCACCCTGAGTATACAATCCACTCCAGGCGAGGGGACACAGATCTGCGCCTGGGTGCCGTTTAAACAGGAGCGCGCATGAGCAAGCCGCGAGTCCTCTTAGCGGATGACCATACGTTGGTGCTGGAAGGATTTAAAAAGCTGCTGGAAGAACATACCCAGGTAGTAGGTTCCGTCGAAGACGGTCGGTCGTTGCTGGACGCTGCGAAACGATTGCGACCTGACATCGTGGTGTTGGATATCTCGATGCCGAAACTCAACGGCCTTGACGCAGCGCGCCGTTTACGGAAGATTCTTCCCGAGACTCGATTGATTTTTGTCACTGTCCATGCCGATCAGGACTATGTCAATCAAGCATTCAAGGCCGGCGCCTCAGCCTACCTTTTAAAGCGGTCGGCCGGATCCGAGCTTTCTCAAGCTATTAAGGCCGTGAGGAATGGCAATTATTACGTCACTTCTTTGATCGCAAAGGATCTTGTTCACTCCGCAATCTCTGAAACGGAACCCGGTACCGGCGGCCAGGACCGCTTGCCGGTGCGACAGCGGGAAATCTTGCAGCTGGTGGCCGAAGGACTGACTCTCAAAGAAATAGCTTCTACCTTGGGTTTGTCTCCAAAGACAGTCGAGTATCATAAGTCAAAGCTGATGGAGCAGCTTGGTCTTCACACGACCGCTGAATTGACAAAGTACGCCCTAGCCCACGGTCTCACCCCGTCATCATCCGAATAGCTTGGAAGAAGTCTTTTTGATTCTTTCGAATTCCTTCCCGTGGAATTTCCTCTTGTGCTTTAGGCAAGTACCCTATGGCACATGACATGAGTGCCTTGCTAAGTATTAGACGGGTTGGCGGTTCTTATCGATATATACCTCAAAGTGCAGGCTCGCATATCCGTACTATCAAACAAGGAGGTCGAACATGGCATCACCTCAGGCAACCGTTGATAAAGGGTATGACATCTCGCAGTGGTACGACTCGAAGCCGGTGAAGATCGGGTGGCTGGCGATGTTGGGGATCGGGGTGTTCTGGGTGCTGTACCAGCGGGCGTTTGGGTACTCGCACGGGTTAGACTCCATGACGCCGGAGTTTGACTCGGTGTGGATGGGGCTGTGGCGGTTTAACATTTTGGCGAACGCGGTGTTTTTTGCGGTGACGATCGGGTGGATCTGGGTGACGCGGGACCGGAACCTGGCGAACCTGGACCACAAGCTGGAGCTGAA
>JAICUC010000115.1 GCA_025936075.1 Nitrospira sp.
AGGTGAAGTGGCAGTATTCGATCGGACTGGGAGGGGCGTTCAACGCCATTCTGATCATCCCCCGATCGTAGCCGATCGCTTCCAAATGCTGTTGGGCACGGGTAAGCTCCTCCTCGGTGAGATAGGCCACGGTGTCAGGGATGCCGTTGTGTTTCAGGGAGCGAAGGAGAGCGCTTGATATCTCACGTTCTGCAGGCGGTATCGTGTTCCTGAAGGGGAAATCAATCCGGCGACGATAGGGGCTTTCGAAAGTCTCATTTAACGCTGTGACGGTCTTCAACACAAGTCTGTCTTGTTCCCACGCTTGCAGTTTCGTTCCGGCAGACGGATGCGTCGCGAGCAGATCCATCAGCGTGATGACATTCGTGTTCAACGACCGCCCGACAAATTCCCGTTGCGGTTCGAGTGTGGTTTGCTTGAATCCCACATGCTTGGCCACGGCGTGGATCAAGGCGAAGTTGATCATAAAGCTGTATTGACCGCCGAACTGGCCATAGCAGGGCTTCTCCGGATCGTTCAACACGTTCATGTCTTCGGTGCCTGCATCGAAAACGTTGAAGCCGATGGCGTTCGGAGCAAGGAGACGTTTGGCCTCTTTCAGGGTTGCGAAGGCACCGACATTGACCGGCACTAAGACATCTTGGTGGATGGATTGAAGAAATTCCGCGATCGTTTTCCGATAGGGCACGTCTTTCCATTCAACCTTGCGATATTCTTTTTCCCAAACCAGTTCATCGAGAAAGGGCGGGAAAGTCCGGAGCGTTGCAAGATCCTTTTCCTGAAAAGCCCGGACGAACGCCGACCAATCTTGAATCTTGGCATGAAGCGACTCGCTGAGGTTGGGACGGAGATATTCTTCCTCGACGTCGCCGACATGTTTCGCCAGTAATTTCGTCGGTAAATCGTTCCACAACTCGTTACAAATGATCCGGTCTACGCCGGCATCGGCGATTCCGGACAAATCCTCGACAGATCCCTGATGGGTTTCGAGTTGCGCTCGATGCATCGCCAGATCGGGATGCGCCAAAGCTCCATCGAGCACCGCTCGCTGCCAATCGACCATGACATACCGAATGCGCGGATAGATCGTGCCTTGTTTATCGAGAGCCCTGAGATGACTGAGAAAGCAAGCGGCGAGATTGCCGTTCCCTGGCCCAAGCTCCAGAACCGTCAAGCGTGATTCGTCAACCGTTCTTTCGGCAGGGGATTGTTGAGGACCTCCGGCCTTGTCGCGCTTCGCGACGCGCTCGTAATAATCGGCCGCCAACGCATGAGCGAGACGGAAGTCCGCTGATGCATAGGTTTGGTAATATGATCGAAGTTTGTCTCCCCGCAACCCATAAAAAAGCTGGTTGAGATGAGTCTGCCACTGGTCGAGCGGCTTATACTCCCCGATTAGCTGAGGAAGGGCGTCGGCATCTTGCAACATGTCCCACGTCTCACGGTCGCTCGTAATTAATGTTGTGAATTGGCCGTGCGGTGGATGAAATCCTAACAGAAGCCAGGAAAACGCCGCAATGGGCAACTTACTCGATGATTTATGGTTTGTTGACAGCGTTGCCTCAAGAGGTGTAGCAGGACAGTCATGATGAATAATGCTCGCCGTTTGGGAAAATTTGCGATAGCCGGCTTCCTCCTGTGGGGCCAAGGGGCGGCAGCCGAAGATCCGCCTCTCACCGAAAACGTGCCGATCTCAGAGTTCCAAAATCGCACGGAGGACGCGAAGGCCTACGATTTCGATGCGCCTCCGCAGGGTATGTTTCGTTCCATCGCGTTGGCGGAAGATTTTGAGGAGCGACTGGGATTTCAGCGCACTCACGAAATCATGCCGGTCAAACCCACAGAGCGGTTCCCTCCGCATGCCCCGGCTATTTTTATCGTCTTCTCGCTTCATCAACACTATCAAGGGTTCAAGGTCTTCGGTCGTTGCACGCCCGAACAGGTGGCCGGCGCCGTACCAGGGACGATCGTCAGCGAAGACGCCATGCACATCGCCTTGGAGGATGACAGCGGCTATCTCAAATTGCCCCCCCCGCCGGGAGGCTGGATGCCCGGTCGATACAAGGTCGAAATACATGTAGGCGAGCAGGTCAACGAGACGAGCTTAATGGGCACGATGCGTTTCACCGTCGTGGCATCCGGCAAATAACTTGATCTTCATCAAACATCCGGTCCGTCGCCGTCATGCGTTTGACCCTCCTTTGACCTTCCGTTAGAATGGCGCGCCTGAACAAACCGGCGCTCCGACCGTTATTCGAGTGTTCGTAAACTATGTCGCTGTCACCCAGCCCTTGGGCTTCCGTGATTATTCCCATCAAGGACGAACGAGAGAATCTGTCTCCTCTCACGGCAAGCCTGGTGAAAGTCATGGATTCGCATGAGCGATCTCACTCCCGCCCTTATGAAATCCTCTTTGTAGACGATGGCAGCAGCGACGGCAGCAGCGACGAGCTGGACCGATTGGCACGCGAACATTCCAACGTGCGGGTGTTCCACTTCGACCGAAATTACGGCAAGACCTGTGCGCTTGAGGCGGGATTTCGCCGATCTTCGGGCGAGATCATTATCCAGATCGACGGCGACCTCCAGCAGGACAGCGAAGACATCTTGAAGCTGCTTCCTTATACCGCCTCACACGACGTGGTGTGCGGATGGAGGCAGCAGCGGCAAGACGGTCTCGTCAAGAAATTCTCCTCCTTGATCGCGAACCGTGTGCGGAATATCTTCACGCATGACGGAATGCACGACACCGGATGCCCGCTCAAGGTCTTCCGAAGACCGGTGCTGGATCGGATTCGGCTTTTTGAGGGAATGCATCGATTCTTTCCGGCGCTGGCCTTGATGCATGGATTCAGGGTGACCGAGGTGCCCGTCAGGCATTATCCGCGTATCCATGGCGTCTCCAAATACGGCATGGGAAACCGGCTGTTCAAATCCCTCTATGATCTGATCGCGGTACGATGGATGCAGGATCGCGTGTTGCTCTACAAATTCCGTGACAGTGACGGAAACCATTACGAACGAGACTGATACCTTCACGCTCCTGAACAACGATGACGACCGCTCTCCCGACATCTCATGAGTACTGAGACAATCTGGATCGGTATCGGCTTCCTCGGCCAAGGGCTCTTTTTTGGTCGTTGGTTGATTCAGTGGATCGCATCCGAGCGGAGCGCAGAAAGCCGTGTGCCCATCGCCTTTTGGTACATGAGCCTCATTGGAGGCTTGATTACGCTCACTTACGCCATCTATCGAATGGACCCTGTGTTTATTTCAGGGCAAGGGCTCGGGTCGGTCGTGTATCTACGCAATCTCGTCCTCATTCACCGTGGAAATCAAACCAAAGACCAGGCTCGTCCAGCAGCATGAGAGGCTGGGAAACCAACGGCCATAGCGGGCCTTCCATCACACGCGAGCAACAGCCGTATCAGGCGATGGAACGTACCTCTCCTCAGCCTATACAAGTGCTGCTCCTCTTGCTTCTGTCCGGTCTCCTTTTCTTCCTAAGTCTCGGCAACATGGGTCTTACGGATCGCGACGAGGGCAGAAATGCGGAGGCCGGTCGCGAAATGTTCGCCTCGGGTGACTTCGTCACCCCCACCTTCAACGGAGAACTGCGTGTCGCTAAGCCGGTCTTCGTGTATTGGTTGATGACGATGTCGTACCACGTCTTTGGTGTGAGCGAGTTTGCGGCGAGGGCACCGTCGGCCTTGTTCGGGGTGGCGCTGATTGTGATGCATTATTTGTTTCTCACCCGGCTCCGCGGCCCGACCGTCGGTTTGTTCGGCGCTCTGATGTTGCTGCTGAACATTGAGATGCTGGCGCTCGGACGCATGGCGATTACTGATAGTGTCTTGATCTTTTTTACCACTCTATCGCTCTACGGGTTTTGGCTCGGTCTTCACGAACCAGGTGGAGGGCGCCACTGGATCTGGGCCTTTTATGCGGGCATGGCCTTGGCAACCTTAACGAAAGGGCCGGTGGGATTCGCCGTTCCGCTGATCACTGCGTTCTTGTATCTCGCAGCCACCCGGCAGTGGCTGGTCTTTTGGGAGAGAGGTGCGCCTCTCTCCGGCACGTTGGTCTTCTTTATTTTTGCAGGCCCTTGGTATGCAGCCATGTTCTTCATCCATGGAGATGCCTACTCTTCCCAAGCGAAAGTCCATACGGTCGGACGCTTTCTCGCTCCGATGGAGGGACATGGAGGGGGATGGTGGTTCTACTTTCCCGTCTTGCTGTTGGGATTTTATCCTTGGAGTACCTTTCTGCCTGCCGCGTTCTACCGGGCTTATGGGAGCTGGCGGAAATCCCGCACTGCGGAAGACCACAAACACGAATCGACTGAATCTGGGGAACCGGTAGGGTCCGGTGATGAATTGGAGTGGTTCGCAGGACTGTGGATCGTCGGGGTGTTCATTTTCTTCAGTCTTTCATCCACCAGATTGCCTCACTATATCGGGCCGCTCTTTCCTGCCTGCGCTCTCCTGGCCACTTCGTTCTGGGTCCAAGGACTGAGGGACCCTTCGACAAAAGGACTGCGCGGGTCGATCCATTTTATGATGGGGATCGGCTATCTCTTGGCGATCGGGTTTGCGAGCGCGCCTTCTCTGTTCGCCGAATTTTCCGGGAAGATGGTCAAAGAGTTCCCGCTCGCCACCCAATTCGATCTGGGTATTGGTCCTTACATTGGCGCGGCGATCGTCATGGTCGCCATGGGGCTGATCGGGTACTTCGGACTGAACGACAACAGGCGAGGCATTGCCTTCGGAGTAGCCGGCGGCGCATTGGCGAGTGTCTTCCTTGTCGCCATATTGGCGGTCGTACCAGGACTCAACCAATACGCGATCGCACCGCCACAGGAATTGGCCTACGCAGCGGGATTGAACCTGAACCCGACCGACCAACTGATTGCATTCGGTTCGACCAGACCGTCCATTGCCTTCTATGCGAGGCGAACGGTGACCTTTATCCCAGCCGGCGAAGTCGATCGGCTGCGAACGGCTTTGGGCAAAGAAGGCCGGACGATGATCCTCCTGCCGGAATATTATCAGAATGCCTTACCCAAGGAAGCGGCTGAATTTCAGCCGATTCTCAAGCGCTATGGCTACGTCTTATTGGGGAATCAACAGATGATCACCCGGCCTCAAGATGCACACATTGGTGGCACATTGCCGCCTAAGGCGCTTGGGCACTGACCTCCATTCAATCGCGCTTGGTGAGGTCTCTTTTTGAAGGGAATATCAAACAAATCCATCACACATTGCTTATGGAATGATGGTCACTGAAATGGCAGGACTCCCCTTGCATCAATGAGAATGAAAATGGCAATGGCCAAGCCTCCCATCAAGGCACTTTCCCGCATCACGCACCAGCGAGGCGATTCTTCCAGGTCGTCGTTAAGGCCATTCATATGGAGCCAGGACGCCATGCAGGCGAATCCGACCGACGAGATGACAAGGGGCGAGGTCGTCATAGCGGCCAAGCCGTATGCAATCAACAGTGCCGAGATATTCGAGTACCGGCTACGTCTCGTTCTTCCCCTGCGACTCCAATAGATTCTCCGGATCCATAAACCGCCCGCTACTGCAACAATCCCTAGCGCTAAGAACAGAATACCCACCATTCCTTCCTCCATTCGACGGGACAGGACCCAGAGTAAGGCAAACAGTGCCGACGTTCCCATCGCCGCATGTCGTAGTCCATTTTGTATTGACGTGCGCCACTGTCTTAATGGGGCCGTGGCGATGAAGCCGCTGAGAATGCCGATCACCGCCCCTCCAAGGACATCGGTCGGGAAATGCGATCCTCGAAGGACGCGACTGAGTGCGACGAAAAGGGCGACTGCGATACAGAGTGGCCCGAAGAGAGGAAACCGTTTAGCCAGTACCGTCGCGACGGCAAAACTCGCCGTACTATGTCCCGACGGAAAGGAATCCAGTCCCGATGCCCAGGAAAGGGACATGTGCCAGTCTCCCGCGTGGATGAATTTAGGTCTGGGCCTGCCGACAAGGTGTTTCATCCCGTTGGCGAGCAAGGCAGCGATTCCGTGAGCGATCAGCGACTGGATGGCGACTATTTTGACAGTCGGTTTTTCAAAAGCCCACGCGCCGATGACTAGTAGAAAGCTTACGGCTGCCAGACGCCATCCCTGGCCGATCCAGTCTCCCATATCACTGGTGAACGCCATCCATGGAACGGTGAGTTGGTCCCAGGGTAAATGAACCGTCACCGACCGCACATACTTGATGATCGGTAGATCAAACTGGGCCAAACCGAAAAAGCCGACGGCCAACGCGGCACAGGAACAACCGACTGCGGCGATCGACGAGATCGTGTGCTGTGGTGACTGGGACAGGACGCTCCTCAAGCCACTATCTGTTGCGAGATTCCTGGACTTCCGGATTGATTACAATCACTCATTGATGATTCCCATGCCTTACGGCACCCAGTCGGCCAGGAACACGTTGAATTCTCCTGGTTCCTTCGCATTTCGATCCGAGACCCAGACGAGACGTTTGCCGTCCGGGGAAAACATGGGAAAACTATTAAAGTGTCCTTCCATGGTGAGACGTTCTAATCCGGTTCCGTCGTCTCGCACCAGATACAGATGAAAACTGGGGCGCCCCCCTTCCCCTCTGGTTTCTATGTTGGAGGAAAAGATAATGCGCGTGCCGTCGGGATGAAAATACGGAGAAAAATTCGACGCGCCGGTCGTTGTGACCTGTTTCTTACCAGACCCATCGGCATTCATGACAAAAATTTCAAGCTGACCGGGCTCCACCAGCCGTTGTGCCAGCAACTCTTTGTATTTGGCCACTTCGGACGGGTCGGTCGGATGGGCTGACCGATAGACGATTTTCTTGCTGTCCGGTGAAAAGAACGCTCCGCCGTCGTATCCAATATCGTTCGTCAAGCGACGAACGTTCGAACCGTCCAGATTCATCGTATACAGGTCAAGATCTCCATCCTTCACCGATGTCCAGACAACAGCCTTCCCGTCAGGTGAGATCGTGGCCTCGGCATCATATCCTGGCGATGCCGTCAGCCTCTGTATGTACTGTCCATCAAGATTCGCTGAGTAGATGTCGTAATCGTCGAGCGCCCATCGATAAGCGCCATCCCGTTTTGGTTTGGGCGGGCACTCGGGTCCGGCAGCATGTGTGGATGAGTACAGCACCCGGCTGTCACCGGGGAAAAAATAGCCGCACGTCGTTGCGCCCTTCCCCGTACTCACCAGGCGGACGGTCTCGCTTTCCACATCCATCACATACATTTGATAACATCCCAGTCCCGACCCGGCTGGTTTTCGTGGGGAGGCTGATGAATCCTTCATCCAATTGTTCGTCGATTGAAAAATCAGCTTGGTCCCATTGAACGAAAAATAGGCCTCCGCGTTCTGGCGACCGAAGGTCAGCTGGCGGATATTGGTGAGATGCCGTTCAGTAGAACTCGCCGACACCACTGACTCCTTCGGCTGATCAGCGGCCAGGGCAAATGAGGAAATGCTTATCAATGCATGGAACGCCCATAGCGAAATTCCCACCGTCTTACGGCGTTGCATCAATCCTTACCTCCTTCACATCCGGCGAACGTTGCCACACTTCGCGCTTCGTTACCGCTCCGTCTTGAAAAATCACGTAACTATGCCACCCATAATAAAACAGGAACCGCGACACTTTTTCGACTGCGCTGGGTGTCACGCCATACAGAACCGTGATGACGCTGTCCGGCACATTCGCCCGATGGCAGGAGAATAGCACTGCCATCTTCGGCCCATCATATGTCTGACCATCAATCTCGAAGCCTCTCTCTTCGAGAGCAATGCGATCACCGCAAGACTCCTGTACCATTGTTTGAACCGCCTGTCGTTGGTCAGCTCCTGCCAGTACTAGAATTGATCCATCGAGAGGAAGGGAATTCTCTTTTAGAGAAATCACCCTCGTCCTAAGCGATCCTGTTCGTTCGTGATCGGCAATGCGAGACACGATCTGCTGCAACGGCGAAGCAGGGTCGGAAAACGCCAGGGCCACTGTCTTTTGTAGATCCGTCACATAGCTATTCAGCATGGGCGGCAGCTGATGTCTCGTCAGCCGGCGAAACGTCATGAGGTTGGGATCAAGCTCCACCCGTAACGGCTGATCGGGAACGGCGAATTCCGCAACGCTTGTTTGCGAGAGACTCAGCACGATCGACTTGCTTTCCGTCGATTTCTTCATCGCGATGCGGATGGGGATCGCCATCCGAAACGGCTTCCCGTTCTGCTCAATCTGAACCGTCAGCCGCCACATTTCTTCGCCACCCTCTTCCTTCACGCGATGAGCGTGGACATCGCGCAATGATATGAATGGGGCACCAGGCTGTTCGACCCATTGTTCGAAAAACCACCGCAAGTCATGACCGCTTTCGCGAGAAAAAACCTCTTCGATTGATCTCCAATCGGCCGGACGATCATGATAGCGGCTGACGAAGGTCTTCAGACCTCGCCAGAATGGCTCGTCTCCGATTTCTTGTCGAAGGAGATGAAATACAAAGGCCGATTTTTGATAACCGATGGCATTATCCTTCTCGTCATGTTTCCTAAGGAACTGTGACACCGCATAGTCTATTTCGGGCCTCACATAGAGATTGTACCCGTCCAGCATCATTCGCCTTTGTTCGAAGGCTTGGGAAATATCCTGAACCAACTCGTGCCAGTAGTAATTCGCCAAGTAAGTCGTCAGTCCCTCCACCCAGTTGCCATGGTCGTCTCGATTGAAGACCGAATTCCCGATCCATGAATGGACGATCTCGTGACCCAAGGCATAGGGTTGGACATAGTGTCGCTTGATGCTGCCGCTGCCCAGTAGGGTGAACGACGGCAAACCGAGACCGCTGGCAAAAAAATTCTCGACCACTGCAAATTTGTCAAAAGGATAGTCCCCTAGGATTCTGACATAGGCATCGAGATACTTTGCAGTTGCATCGAGATACTCATTTGCCAACTCGGCATTGTCGGGGAAAAAATAGGTCTGGAGTTCGACTCGCTGTCCCGTTGGACTTTTCCATTCCCGCGATGTCGCCACAAACTTGTTGGCAACGAGTGTGAAAGCTTCAGACTGGTTCTGAACGATCCAAGTTGAGGAGACCTTCCCCGCGTTTATCGTCTCGTCTTCTTTCCGCCCGGATGCCACTACTGTCCAGTCTTGCGGGATCTGAGCAGTCACTCGATAAGTACTGAAGGAACCAGTGATATCGGGATACCAGTGGCTTTCTCCGCTCAAATATACACCTTCCAAACCGACGTATCCCGCTGTCTCACTGGGGGTTACGAATCTCAAGTGGCGCGGCTCCTTGGGAGGGTCATTGATCTGGCCACGAT
>JAICUC010000116.1 GCA_025936075.1 Nitrospira sp.
CAGAAGTGGCGGCGTGAATACGATCAACTCAAGTGTCCAAGAACTCAATCAACTCCCTAGAAAGACATGGGTTCAAACCCCAGCGGCTGTATTTTGGAAACCAGCGTTGCGCTCACGGTTGAACCTCTTCTTCTTTAACGCCACATAGCAGGCGTGATGATCTTCTATTCACGCCCATTGCGTCGTCCAATGCATTGGTCTGTTTCGTGAAAGCACACTCCGCGTGATACACTTCCCCTCTCTATGTTCAATATTATTCTTTATCAACCGGAGATTCCCCCGAATACGGGCAATATCATCCGCCTCTGCGCCAATACCGGTGTGCGACTACATCTTGTCAAACCGTTGGGATTTTCGCTCAATGATAAGCAGCTGACACGCGCCGGATTGGACTACCACGAATTTACAACCATCAGCGTCTATGACGACTGGGCGGCTTGTGCAAAACGCTTCCCGGACGGTCGTTTATTTGCCGTCTCGACAAGAGGCACCCAACGCTACGACCGGGTCGCCTATGCGAAGAATGATGTGTTTCTGTTCGGGCCGGAAAGTCGAGGACTACCGACTGAGTTGCTGGAATCGGTTTCCAAGCCACAGCGAATTCGCCTACCCATGATGCCCGGTAGCAGAAGTTTGAATCTTTCCAATACTGTTGCAGTCGTGGTGTACGAAGCCTGGAGGCAAATGGGGTTTGACATTAGCTGAGGACCATGCTTGCCAGCTTACAAAAGCAACTATGGCCTCTGCGTTCTCTCATACCTTCGTCGCTCTTGCATTAGGCAAAGCATTTCAACATCCTGTTATGGCATGGCCTGTCTTGCTGTCAGGCGCAGTCTGTTCGATTGGCCCGGACTTGGATGTCATCGGTTTATTCTTCGCCTTCAATACGGTGACCTCTGAGGTTATCGCGGCATGACGCATTCCCTCTTGTTTGCCTACCTGTTGAGCGCTGCTTTTGTGACCATGTGGTACAGGCGGAGAGCAAGGGAGGCGCAGGTGGGGATATTTGTGTATCTTTTCCTCTGCACCACATCGCATAGTGTGCTCGACGCACTGACAGACGGAGGACTCGGTGTGGCCTTCTTTTATCCGTTCGATACAAGACGATATTTTTTCTCGGTGGCCGTGTCTCCGGTCGACATCAACGTTTTTTTTGCGAGAATGCTTTTCACGTGCTGGCCATCGGAGTGAAATGGATCTGGCTCCCAACCGTTGCGGGGTTCTTCATTATTCGCTGGCTACTCAATGTGCAAGCGGCTCAACTTGCTGTGAAGCAAGCACCGGAAGATTGACCAACACACCCTGCGCCTATACAGAAGTACCCTATGGCCGTTATTTGTGTAATTCGCCACGGTGTGAGATCCTACCAACACTTTGGAAGTGGACTGGTTTAAGAGACACGGTGAGGACAGTATGGCGAGCTGGATCCGACGTCCAAGTTAGTCAATGAATCGATGGATCTTTACACACGAACCGGCCTCAATCTTGGACTTGCGGCTCCACTGGAAGCTGAGAACCAGACGGAGGATCCAGTCACCTAGCTTACCGCTACAATGTCCCTATTTCTTACCCTTGTTCATGATGGAATCCATCGCACCACCCACACCACCACTTGATGATAGCGAGGATAACTGATCTTTGGCTTGCTTGATCGTATTCATATTTTTCTGAAGCTCATCCACGTTCTTCTGCATCTCAACCAGGGAGCTTCCTATTTGTGTGACCGAATCTTTGAGTCCCAAAATCCCTTGGGCCGATGCCACGTGGAGCGACAGTCCTCCCAAACCGAAGCCGATCAGGAATGCAAGAATCACGATCATGGACATTGAACGCGCTGTGATCATCGGTTCCTCCTGAGTTATATGGTTGTGCGCGTACCGGCTTAATATGCCATTAGGCCACGGCTATCCAAGGTATCGACCGTACAGGAAGGCGACAAATTGCTTTGCCCCACGCATTCTATTTTTAACGTTTTCCTCCGTAACACCAGCCTGTCTCAGTTGTTGTTCAAACCGAATCAAGGCATCCTTCAACTCTCTTCTCAATTCTCTCTCGATCACTCGGTCCAACACGCTTGGCATAATCTTCCTCCCCCGATTGATAGACTAAGCCCCACCCCACCGGTCACGCCATTGCCCACGGAGTGATTACTCCATCAGCTGCCAGGATTCTATAGGAATCGCAAGACACAAGCCAGCTTCGTACATGGAAGAAGGATCCGACAACACAATCCGAGTCCTACGCGCAGATCTACAATCGCCCGATGTGAAAAAGCGTAAGACCTGGTTTGACTCTGGCCTTCGGCAAGATCGTCCTATGCGTGAGAACGGTGGGGAGAGATGTAACTGGTTGATCCCAATGCACCAAAAACCGCGCTCGCTCCTGCGTCAGCAGCTCTCCTAGTTGAACGGGGCCAACGACAAAGGCACCACCACCCCGCTGTAACATTTGACTCAACCTCATGACGATCATTCTCATGGCTTCCGAAGAATCAAATGACTCATACGGCAGCCACCGATAAATCAGGTCATAGGGTCCTCGGTTTGCTGGGAACTCTTCACATGTATCATCTGGGACTATTCGAACTCGTTGCAGCCAATCCCATCGTTGCACCTCGGCACATTGAGTCCAAAGCTGCTGGGCCTGACGCTGTGCATAAGCAAAGTAGCGGATGTTCACGGTATAGTCACGAGGCCGATCAAAAAGAATACAAGTGGAAATGACGGCATCTCCGTTGACAATAGCCACACGCTCTGCCTTCGATCGTAGTCTTCCAATTTCTCGATCCTGTTCCCCAAGATCATCGAGATAGTCCGCCACGAAGCATTGAGCGGCGAGTTCGCCGATCTCCGTATCATCTTCGGGAAACAAAGGCACCGCCTCGAAGGCTTCGGCAGGGGAAATCCTGGGAATTCCTTGAACGAATACCGCACGCCAATCTACCGGACTGATCGGACATTCGTCGGATGGCGATGTCCTCACCGGAAGATCGGGATTCAACGGCACGGTCAATTCCGTTTCACGATCTTTCAAAACCAACAGACTCCCCTCGACACGGATGCTGCGATCCATCGGGAGTACACGGCGCCCGATCGGACGGATGTATGGAAGACCTGCTGGATCTTCAGCAAGCATGGCCTTTTGAGCGATCCCATCTTTCACGGTCAAACACAACCCTTGGTTCTCGTCAAAATACCGAACGGGAGGATATTGAGCCGGCAACCAGACAACAAGATGAGATTTTGAGGGATTCATGAAAGCTGTTAACGGATCTTCACCATCTAGCGGCTGAGGCGTGAAAAATCCGCTGAACAAGCGAAAAGCTGCTTCGGATGGATAGGTAGGAATCCCGCGATACCGTAAGGCCTTTGAGGCCACGTGCCGTTGGTTCTGATCGTCATACAGTCCGCGAATTAGTTCGAACACAGCAGAGCCCGTTCCCGGCAACAACGATTTGAACAGTTCGACCACCGGAAGAAAGTCAATCCGATCCCAATGCATGGCTCCCATGCAGGCCATGAAGCGCATTGTTTCAAACCCCCCGCTATCCAAAATATACAATGCATCTTTTCGCTGACGAATCGTGGCCATCCCTTTGGGATCGATAGCAAGATCCTCATCGCGATAAAACCACCGCACCTCTTCGATCGGCACTCGTAACGCCCCGGCAGCCATGGCACGAAGATCATCCGGAGTGATCCGCTGCCAGGCAGGCTTCGAAGTCAGGTTCAATCTGGTTTCATTTACCAGCCCACCGGGCCTAATTCCGACCCAACGACCCCAATCCAGCCGGACTCGCGCTCGTCTCAGAAAGACGGTCCCGACGCTGGTCGACTCCCATTCGCATTCATGTAAGGGATGGCCCACAGGGTCTGTCTCAAGAAAGCGCCGTCCATCCGGTCGATAAAAAACGAGGTGCCCGTTTGGAAAAGTCTCAACGCGTCCGCCGACCTTGTCGAAGGATGCAGCGAGTGTACGTGTGGAAGGAAACCGGAGATGGCCGGGAGAATTCAGCGCAAATGCAACGGGGTCCGAGGGCATTCACTCGCGGAGTTGACCGCCCCCTAAGACAATGAATTTGGAGCAGGTTAACTCCTTCAACCCCATGGGGCCTCGCGCATGAATGCGCGAGGTACTGATACCGATTTCGGCTCCTAGACCGAACTGATACCCGTCGTTGAGTCGGGTGGAGGCATTTACAAGAACGGCACCGGCATCGACCTCCTTGAGAAACCGCATAGCGCGTCCATAATCCGACGTCACGATCGCTTCCGTATGCCGCGATCCATACTGCGCAATATGTTCCATCGCTTCATCCATGTTCTTCACGATTTTCACAGCCAAAATCAGGTCAAGGAATTCTTTGCCATAATCCTGTTCGCTTGCAGGCTTGGCCCCAGGAATCAATTGGCAGGTCTTTGGACAGCCGCGAATTTCGACCTTGGCAGCGGTGAGGCTTGGAGCAAGTTTGGACAAAAGAGTCCGCGCAACTGACTGGTGGATCAGCAGAGTTTCCATTGCGTTGCAAGTGGACGGCCGCTGCACTTTGGCGTTGACGCAAATGTTCTCCGCCATCACCGAGTCAGCATCGGCATCGACATAGATATGGCACACGCCTGCGTCATGTTTCACGACTGGAATCGTCGAGTGTTCCCCGATAAGTTTCATCAGCGATTCTCCACCACGCGGAATGATCAAGTCGATGAATCGATCCTGCTTGAGCAACACCGGTACCACCTCACGATCTGTACGGTCGACGAATGTAATCGCCCCGGGTGGAATACCTGTCTTTTCCGATGCCTCAGACAGAATAGTGGCAATCGCCGTATTGGACTGAATCGCTTCGCTGCCGCCTCGCAACACACATACATTACCCGATTTTAGACAGAGTGCCGCCGAATCTGCGGTCACATTGGGACGCGACTCATAAATGATGCCGATCACTCCAATGGGCACACGTACCCGTCCGACCTTCATCCCGTTGGGCCTCGTCCACATAGCGGACATGGTTCCCAGCGGGTCCGGCAACTTCGCCACTTCACGAATTCCGGCGGCCATCTCCGCGATCCGCTTTTCGGTCAATCGCAAGCGATCTGCCACCGCCTTCGTTGCAGACGACATTTCAAATGCCTTCAAATCTTGATCGTTCGCCGCAAGGAGTTCGTCTACCTTAGCTTCGAGTGCCTCCGCCATGGCAAGGAGTGCCTGATCCTTAGTCGCCGTCGGCAGAGACGCCAATCTCCTTGATGCCTGCTTGGCCTTTAACATCAGCTTCAAAACATAGTCCAAAACAGGTACCGGTTGGGACTCGTCGATTTTCTGATCCGAGATGGTTTTGTCTAAAGCTTCCACGCGTCGCACCAATTGATTGAGTAACTCGATATTAACGTTGACAATACCTTGTGGATAAGAGATGGGTCAAGGGTCCTACGATCCTGGTATACAGAACTGCATCTGTGAGTTGATACCGCGTGACTTGTGTAATAGATTTCAGGCGGCGTTCCGTTCAGGTTGATCGCTCACATCGCCCTTCGTTCCTGACTTCAGCCCCACCCCATCCGTGAATTTCATGCCCGAACCGACCAGCGGCAATAACTGCGAAACTGCAATTCCTCCACGGCTTCTCGCCGCCTAGATCGCTTCCAGATGAGCGCCGTAGCGCTTCCACCCCCTTGTAGCGGCAGGACGCGTCGGTCCGGAGCCGGAATGAGGCAAAGGGCGACTCCACAAGTTCGTCGTTCGGAGGTGACACCAGTGCTCTTTCAGAAACGCATAGAACGTGACCATGCTGTCTCAATCGCGCATGAGCGTGTCCGCGCCCTCGGCTCGGTCTTCCGGTACGGGAGACAACGGCATCGCGCTGCCGCTCACACACTCGGCTTGCGTCTTCGCATACGGCATCGCTTTCAGGAGCTTGGCGGCCTTCTCCTGGACTCGCTTCGGCAACACGTCGAGAACATTGGTGAACTTGTGTCCAGCACCACGGCTCCTCCCCGGTGGGATGGAATTCCCCGAGCACGGTCCAGATACCCAAGTGTCCATCGGCCACTATGAGTTGTGAAAATGTGAGCCTCTGGTGTTTGATGTCGCGCACAATTTTCAGCCAGCTTTCCTTGCGCTCCCACTTGTCATTCACATAACCAGGATGATCTTTCCACCCATGCGAAGGCACCGACAATCGTGAGACTTCGGCACGGTGAATGGCTTGGATGAAGGCCTCCGTGAGAGCTGGACGATTGAGGTGGATACACCACTCTCGGCCGAATGAGGAATACAGGTCTCCAACCAGGTTGTGGCCTGGCGCGAACAACCGCAGCCCTGTGGCTCGGTAATGGTCCGAAGTTTGTTGTTTTGGGTAAAGAGAGACAGCCTTATATAACCATAGTGATGCATGATGCGTGGTTGCGACACCCAGCAAGCCGGTCTGATAGCTATCTGTCTCCCGGCACACGTTCCAGCGACTCATCCGCTGATGCCTTCGAGCAAGCTATGAACACAGCGCTGGTCGCCTTGTCATCGAAGTTGACGACGCTGTATGCCCACACCGGGCGCCCGTCGGTGCCCCGGAGAAGCACCTGCGACCCTGCTGCTGCAGCGCTCTACAATATTCGAAGCGGACATTGTTGATGGAGCAACTGGACGACAACCTGCCGTTCCGTGCGTGACCTCTACCATACTGCGCAGAGAGAATAAATCAGACCTTCTCAAGAATAACGTGCGGTGATAGCCTCAACTTGGGATACAGACGTTAAACAGCTACTCGACTCTCGCTGACAGCATAATCCAACATATAGCTAGGAAGCGAATTTGATGCAACGCCATTGAGAACAACATGAATGGGTTTGTCTGCGCGCAGCGATCCAAGCGCCTGCGTGACAGCTTGTTTGGACGTCAGATTAGCTCTTACAACAAGGAGGAGAAGATCGCTATGACTTTCCAATACATTCATCGTGGCCACAGGTAAAATTGGTGGTGCATTTAGAAGAATATAATCAAATTCATCTCGCAATTGCGACAAAACGCGATTGAGTTGCCCCGCTCTTAATAGGTCATTGGAATCAGCTACAGATTCACCAGCCGGCATAATCCAACATGGAACATCTGTGAAAGGACTCATGGCTTGCTGCAACGGAATGTCACTCCTTAGACAATCAATGAGCCCATACCTTACCGGTGATTCCAGAAAGGCCGTCAGTTCGGGATAGATGAAGTCGCAATCCAACAGAAGTACGCGCCTTCCGAAGTCTCGTGACAGGGTGTAACCGAGATTAATCACGGTCGTGGTTTTCCCTTCGCCTTTGATGGCACTCGTCACAGCAACAACTCTCGGAGCCCCGGTCGTGTTGAGTAACTGCAACCTCGCTGCGGCGACACGGTACTGTTCGGCAGCCATTGAACGAGGGAACATCCTTGCAACAAATCTTCTGTCGATCTCGTACGAATTCGGCCGTTCAGCCAGTGATTGCTTGTTCGGTTCGGCCTCCGATTGTGACCTCATGGTTATGCCCAGCGAACGTCTCGGCAAAGCGGCGCTCTGGAAATACCCTGGGTCGCTGGCTGTACGCCATAGTAACGAAAAATCCGGAATGGCCGCCAATAACCGAGGGCCTGAAAGTAGAAGCTCTACATCCTCTGGACCTCGGAACTGCGGAGTGAGCCGCTCACGTACGACCGACAATCCTGCTCCCAAAACGCACCCGAACAAGAGCCCTAATACCCAAACCTTTATGCTGTTTGGGATGGCCGGGTTCTGCGGCAACTTGGCACGGTCCAGTATGCGGTACTTTCCGCCTTTCTGCCGTTTTTCGATATTTTGTTCGACACGCGTATGCAACCGCTTATCAAGGAGCATCGCGTAATTGGCCTTCATATTATTGTAGTCACGTTCGAGGACGAGCAGCTCCTGCTCAACTGAAGGCGACCTATCGAGACGCTTTTCAAGATCTCGCCTCGTGGCACGCAGTTGGTCTAACCGCTGTCGGAGAAGCGCTATTTCGGTTCGCTCCTCGCCCTGTTGCTTCAACAGATCTTGGAGGTATGGATCAAGCGGCGTCTTATCCGGCCGGATCGCATCCCGACCATACAAATTGGTTAACTCCTCTTCCGTCTGCCGAATTTCCTCCTTGGTGATGATGATCTCCGGATATCCGTCATAAAATTCTGCTCTGAGTTTGACCAGTTTCTCTCGGAGCTCTTTCAGGTGTCGAAACAGGGGGTCCGGATCCATTGAGCGCGTAGTTCCGACGCCAAAACTCTGTTGTCCGGATGTGCGGTACAGCTGAACCGCTTGATGCAGTGCGTTAAGTTTGTCGGAGTGGCGCTGAAGGCTCTCGGTGGCAGTCGTGATCTCCGCTTCTGTTCGATCCAAGGTCCGCAGATTAGTATCCGTCTGCTGAGGGAGATCGCCCAGGTGTGACTTCTTGAACTGACTGATACTTTCTTCTCTCTTTTCTAGTTCATGCTTGAGCAGGCGTAGCTCTTCATCAAGGAATTCTCCCGTGCCCTCGACCTCCTTCTCCCGTTCCCGGTTGTTCTCCTCGATGAATTTGTCTGCGATTCGTGCTGTTATCTGCATGGCAGTCTTGGGATCCTGATGGAGAAAGGAGACTACAAAGCCATCAACCAAGTTCTGAGGAGCTTTGCCTCCAGCTGGGTCAATCATGGCTCGCTCAACCTTCGTCATACTCGCTAACTCATCCCAACTAGTTGCCACTCCCTGCCCATCTGATCCATCACTGCGCGCACTTAATTCTTTTGCAATCGCATCCAAGAAATCATAGCTGATAATTTGCTTTTGGATGACAAAGAGGCGTCTCTCGAAATGTTCATCCGCATTTTCTCCTCTATTGATAACGTCGTCGATTCCCTTGCGATCCTCCACCACAATCAACGCTTGTGCCTGATAGTATTTAGTAGCAATCAGCAGGTAACCCCAGGCCAGCATCAAAGATAGCGCTATCGCGCCTGCGATAACCCACTTATTGCGCCAAACGATGAGAGTATATTGACGAATGGTGTCTACTGTGTCCGCTCCTGTTTGTTCTACTGAAGCGATGGACTCAGGAAATCGCATGCGCGCCCTCCGGACAGCTTACACTAAGAAATGCTGAAATCTGACTTTATAAAGATACACCAGCAAAAGCGCCGACACATCTCTTTTTTACAGCGATCCGGTCGGCACCGTCGAAGGTTCCGCGTCTGAAACGCAGGCTCGGAACATCGGGACGATCTCCTTGAGCCGCTCGAGCAACACGCTGGCCTCGCCTCGATAACTTGCCGCCTCCAATGCCGCTAGCTTTTCCCGAAACTCTTCGAAATCGAGCTTACTTACCGTCC